>NZ_JBEPBM010000022.1:0-138216 GCF_040299205.1 Streptomyces sp. NPDC000983
TCCAATGAGTCGGCGAGGTTCTCGCGGTACTGGCGGCAGCCCGAGTACGAGGCGTAGGCGCTGGTCGCCAGGACCAGGACGCGGCGGCGGCCGTCGCGCACCATCTCGCGCAGGGTGTCGGTCAGGTACGGGGCCCAGTTGCGGTTGCCCCAGTAGACCGGCAGGTCCAGGCCGTGGTCGGCGAAGTCCTTGCGCAGGGCGTCGAGCAGCTCGCGGTTCTGTCCGTTGATCGGGCTGACCCCGCCGAACAGGAAGTAGTGCTGCCCGACCTCCTTGAGCCGTTCCTTGGGGATGCCCCGCCCCCGGGTCACGTTCTCCAGGAACGGGACCACGTCGTCCGGGCCTTCGGGGCCGCCGAAGGAGAGCAGGAGCAAAGCGTCATAGGGGCTGGCATCGAGCGCGTCTGGCATGACTCCGATCCTGCCACCCTGCACCGACAGCCGTGGAACGGCGGGGTGCCGGCCCGCGTTGCCATCCCGCCGAACGAGTGCGTTAGGGTCACCTAACTCGTAAGCTGTATCGGCCACGTACACGCCTTACGCCGGCGCCCGGAGCGCCGCCCCGCCCAGCGACCGGAGAACCCGTGCCCAGCCCCTACCGCGCCCTGTTCGACGCCCCAGGCTCCAAGGGCTTCTCCGCCGCCGGCCTCCTCGGCCGGATGCCGCTGTCGATGATGGGCATCGGCGTGGTGACCATGGTGTCCCAGCTGACCGGCCGCTACGGCCTGGCCGGCGCCCTGTCTGCCACCATCGCGCTGGCCGCTGCGGTGGCGGGGCCGCAGGTCTCGCGCTGGGTGGACCAGTACGGCCAGCGGCGCGTGCTGCGCCCGGCGACGCTGGTCTCGCTCGCCGCGGCCGCCGGACTGCTGGTCGCCGCGCACTACCGCTGGCCGGACTGGACGCTGTTCGTCTTCAGCGCCGGGATCGGGTGCGTGCCCAGTGTCGGCGCGATGATCCGGGCCCGCTGGGCGGCGCTGTACCGGGGTACTCCGCAGCTGCACACCGCGTACTCCTTCGAGTCCGTGGTGGACGAGATCTGCTTCATCTTCGGGCCGATCCTGTCCATCGGGCTCTCCACGGCCTGGTTCCCGGAGGCCGGTCCGCTGCTGGCTGCCTGCTTCCTCGCCGCCGGCGTCTTCTGGCTGACCGCGCAGCGCGCCACCGAGCCGGAGCCGCACCCGCGCGAGCGGCACGAGGGGCGCCGCGACAGCGCCCTGCGCTCGGCCGGCCTCCAGGTCCTGGTGGCCACCTTCGTGGCGACCGGGGCGATCTTCGGTGCGGTCGACGTGGTCACCGTGGCCTTCGCCGAGGAGCAGGGCCACAAGGGCGCCGCGAGCGTGGTCCTGGCGGTGTACGCGGCCGGTTCCTGCGCGGCGGGAGCCGTCTTCGGGCTGCTGCACCTCAAGGGGGCGCCCGAACCTCGCTGGCTGCTGGGCGTATGCGCGATGGCCGTGAGTATGATCCCCCTCCTACTGGTCGGAAACTTGCCGTTTCTGGCCGTGGCGCTGTTCCTTGCGGGGCTCTGCATCGCTCCCACGATGATCACCACGATGTCCCTCATCGAGCAGCACGTACCACGCGCGCAACTGACCGAGGGCATGACCTGGGTGAGCACCGGGCTCGCGGTCGGGGTCGCGCTCGGCTCCTCCGTGGCCGGCTGGGTGATCGACGCAGCCGGTGCGCGGGCCGGGTACGGGGTTCCGGCAGTCTCCGGGGCCGTCGCGGTCGCGGTCGGTTTCCTCGGGTACCGCCGGCTCAGCAGGCCGGCGCCGGGTCGGGGAGGCACCGTTGAGCACCACAGTGAGCGGGAAGAACGGCACGTGGCGTAACTGGGGCGGAAACGTCTCGGCCCGCCCCGCGCGGGAGGTCGTGCCGGCCTCGGCCGAGGAACTCGCGGCCGCCGTGCGCAAGGCGGCCGAGGACGGTCTGAAGGTGAAGGCCGTCGGCACCGGGCACTCCTTCACCTCGATCGCCGCCACCGACGGTGTGCTGATCCGGCCCCAGCTGCTGACCGGCATCCGCGACATCGACCGGACGGCCATGACCGTCACGGTCGAGGCCGGCACCCCGCTCAAGCGGCTCAACGTGGCCCTGGCCCGCGAGGGCCTGTCGCTGACCAACATGGGCGACATCATGGAGCAGACGGTGTCGGGGGCCACCAGCACCGGCACCCACGGCACCGGCCGCGACTCCGCCTCCATAGCCGCCCAGATCACGGCGCTGGAGCTGGTGACCGCCGACGGTTCGGTGCTCACCTGCTCCGCCGAGGAGAACCCGGACGTCTTCGCGGCCGCCCGGATCGGTCTCGGCGCGCTCGGCGTGGTCACGGCCATCACCTTCGCCGTGGAGCCGGTCTTCCTGCTGACGGCCCGCGAGGAGCCGATGACCTTCGACCGGGTCACGAGCGACTTCGACGAGTTGTGGGCCGAGAACGAGCACTTCGAGTTCTACTGGTTCCCGCACACCGGGAACGCCAACACCAAGCGCAACAACCGCAGTGCGGGCCCGCAGCGTCCGGTGGGACAGGCCAAGGCCTGGTTCGAGGACGAGTTCCTCTCCAACGGCGTCTTCCAGGCCGCGCAGTGGGTCGGCCGGGCGGTGCCCGCCACGATCCCGGCCATCGCGCAGGTCTCCAGCAAGGCCCTGTCCGCGCGGACGTACACGGACATCCCCTACAAGGTCTTCACGTCGCCGCGCCGGGTGCGTTTCGTGGAGATGGAGTACGCCCTCCCGCGCGGGGCGGTCGTCGAGGCGCTGCGCGAGCTGAAGTCGATGGTCGACGCCTCGGACCTGAGGGTCAGCTTCCCCGTGGAGGTCCGCACGGCCCCGGCCGACGACATCGCCCTGTCCACCGCCTCCGGCCGGGACAGCGCGTACATCGCCGTCCACATGGCCAAGGGCACCCCGTTCCAGCGGTACTTCACCGCCGCCGAACGGATCTTCACCGCGCACGAGGGCCGGCCGCACTGGGGCAAGGTGCACACGCGGGACGCCGAGTACTTCGCGGGCGCCTACCCCCGCTTCGCCGAGTTCACCGCGCTGCGGGACCGGCTGGACCCGGACCGGCTGTTCCAGAACGACTACCTGCGCAGGGTCCTGGGGCCGTAGCGGCCGGGGGGAGGCGCCGGACGTGAACTCGTACGGAACGAAAGCGTCTTGCTCGTCGCCATTGGTTCCGTTCTTCGGGTTTGCGTGAAGTGCGCCACTGTCGGGAACCCCGAACTCCCGCCGGGTGCGGCCGAGTCGGGCTCCTTGCGCCAACTCGGGCGGCGTGCCAATCCACACCTGTGGCCCAAATGGAGTACTGTTGCGAGCCCTGGGTCCGGTCTCCCTCCAGGGTGTCCGGACCTTCAAGGGCCGCCGGGAGGGGGCTAGTTGCACAGGGTGACGGAGTTGGTCACTTAGCGTTGCGAATAGGTAACCGTGTCATAACGGCGACCTCGGGCCCACGCCCGACACGCCGGGCAACTCGGCAAGGTTGTGGCAGGCTGCACCCGGGCAGGCCACACTCGACTAGCGGAAGCAGCGACGCACGTGACGTCGGCAGGCACCACCCGGGAGGTCCCCATGCCCGAACTGCGTGTCGTGGCCGTCTCCAATGACGGCACACGGCTGGTGCTGAAGGCTGCGGACAGCACGGAGTACACGCTTCCGATTGATGAGCGGCTCCGTGCCGCCGTGCGGGGCGACCGCCCCCGCCTCGGCCAGATCGAGATCGAGGTGGAGAGCCATCTCCGCCCCCGCGACATCCAGGCGCGTATACGCGCGGGTGCCACGGCTGAGGAAGTCGCGCAGATGGCGGGCATCCCCGTCGACCGTGTCCGTCGGTTCGAGGGCCCTGTGCTGGCCGAGCGCGCCTTCATGGCCGAACGCGCCCGCAAGACCCCGGTCCGCCGCCCCGGCGAGAACGCGGGACCCCAGCTCGGCGAGGCCGTCCAGGAGCGACTGCTGCTGCGCGGTGCCGAGAAGGACACCGTGCAGTGGGACTCCTGGCGCCGCGACGACGGCACCTGGGAGGTCCTGCTGGTCTACCGGGTCGCGGGCGAACCCCACTCGGCGAGCTGGACGTACGACCCGCCCCGGCGGCTTGTCCAGGCCGTCGACAACGAGGCGCGCTCACTGATCGGCGAGTCCGACGACCTCGCCGCGCCGGAGCCCAGCTTTCCCTTCGTCCCGCGCATCGCCCGGCTGCCGCGCGACCGGCCGTTGGACCGTGCGCTGGAGCGCTCGCTGGACCGCCCGCTCGACCGGGAGCGGCCCAGCCTGCCCGCCGCCGAGCCGGTCGACGAGACCGTCACCGCGAGCGAACGGGACTCGCTGACAAGCCTGTTGGAAGCGGTGCCGAGTTTCCGCGGCGACCTCGTCGTGCCCGAGCGCCCCTCGGAGTCCCCCGCCGTCGCGGAGGAGCCGCCCGTCGAGTCCGAGGCCGAGGAACCACCGGCACCGGCGGCGTCGGCCGGCGCCGGTGCCGCCTACGCCGACGTGCTGATGCCCCGCTCGGTGGGCAGCCACCGGGACCGGCTCATCGGCTCTACCGACCGCCAGGCCGAGGCCGACGGCGTCCGCCCGGGCCGCCGGGCGGCCGTCCCCAGCTGGGACGAGATCGTCTTCGGCACCCGCCGCAAGAAGCAGGAGTAGCCGGGCCCCGAATCGGCGAAGGGGCCCGCACCGGTCGGTGCGGGCCCCTTCGCCGTGCGTGGGGGACGCCTACTGGGGGTCCGGGCCCACGGCGACCGGGCGGGACGGGTCCGAGGACCACTCCGACCAGGAGCCCACATAGAGCGCGGCCGGGATCCCGGCGACGGCCAGCGCGAGCACCTGGTGGGCCGCGGAGACACCCGAACCGCAGTAGACCCCGACCGTCGTGCCGTCGAGGGCGCCGAGCGCCTTGAAGCGGGCGCCCAGTTCCTCGGCGGGCAGGAAGCGGCCGTCGGCGGCGACGTTCTCGCCGGTCGGCGCGGACACGGCGCCCGGGATGTGACCGCCCACCCGGTCGATGGGCTCCACCTCACCGCGGTACCGCTCCCCCGCGCGGGCGTCCAGCAGCAGCCCGGAGCGGGCCAGGGCCGCGGCGCCGTCCGCGTCGAGCAGCCCGGCCGGAGCCGGATCCGGCCGGAAATCGCCCTCGGCGGGTACCGGCGCCGAGGTCTCCAACGGCCCCTCCCAGGACGGCAACCCGCCGTCGAGGACCCGCACGTCCGGGTGACCCGTCCAGCGCAGCAGCCACCACGCCCGGGCCGCCGCCCAGCCCTGTCCACCGTCGTAGACGATCACCGGACGGCCCCGCGAGACACCCGCACGGCGCATCGCCGCGCCGAACTCCGCGAGGTCCGGCAGCGGGTGGCGGCCGGCCGTTCCGGGGGCGGCGGCGAGCTCTTCGTCGAGGTCGACGAAGACCGCGCCGGGGATGTGCCCGGCCCCGTACACGGCCCGGCCGTCGAAGGCCGGCTCGCCCGCCGGTCGAGCCACGGTCAACTGCCAGCGGACGTCCAGAAGCACCGGCGGACGAGGTCCGGCCAGGTCGCCGGCGAGTTCGGTTGCGGAGATGATGGCGTTCATGGCCACCATCCTCGCGTACGGGGTGGCCGCCGCGCCCATGTCCGGCTACTCTGCTCGGCCGGACAGCCCCGATCACGAGGCGTACGGGATCGGACACATGCCGTACAGCCGATCGACCACCCGTGGACCTTCGCGGGACCGCACCAGGAACGGCACAGCGGGCATCCTCCCGGCACAGCGCGGCTTACCGCGGCGCGCCCGGGACGCCACGCACCCCGGGTGGTGCGAGCATCGGCACGGAGGTCCGGAGAGCGGAATCGACGCGGCCACCGCGAGGGCCGAGGAGAGAGTGACGATGACCGAGGCACGGGGACCGGCCGGCCCGAACGGCGAGGCGCACGCCCGGCACGCCCCCGGTTCACCCTGCTGGGTGAGCCTGATGGCGCACGCGCCGACCGCGACCCAGGAGTTCTACGGCGAGCTGTTCGGCTGGGAGTTCCGTCCCGGACCGCAGCAGCTCGGCCCGTACGTACGGGCGCTGCTGGACGGTCAGGAAGTGGCCGGAATCGGCCAACTCCCCCCGGACCGGCACCTGCCCGTCGCCTGGACGCCCTACTTCGCCTCGACGGACGTGGACCGGACCGCCGACACGGTCCGGCTGTGCGGCGGCACGGTGGGCGTGGGCCCGCTGGACGCCGGCGAGGCCGGCCGGCTGGCGATCTGCTCCGACCCCACGGGCGCGGTCTTCGGTGTCTGGCAGGCGGCCGAGCATCTCGGCATCGCCCTCACCGGGGTTCCCGGCACGCCGGTCTGGAACGAACTGCTGACCTTCGAGACGGCGAGCGTCGCCAAGTTCTACGAGACGGTCTTCGGCCACGAGCAGCAGGTGGTGGCCTCGGCGGACTTCGACTACGTCACCCTCCACCTGGGCGACCGGACGATCGCCGCGGTCCTGGGCCTGGGCCCGTCCCTGCCCCGCGAGCGCGGGCCCCACTGGATGACCTTCTTCGAGGTGGCGGACACCGACGCGTCGACCTCGCTGGCGGTCCGGCTGGGCGGCCGGGTCATCGAGGCCCCGCACGAGAGCGCCCTGGGCCGGATGTCGACCGTCGCCGATCCCGAGGGCGCGCGGTTCTCCCTGCTGCAGAGCAGGGTCTGAGCGGGCGGGCCGGGCCGGGCTCAGGCCGACGTGACGGGCAGGACGTCGGGGGAGAGCGCGCCCGCCCGGGCGGAGGCGGCGGTCATCCGGCGGACGTGGTGGCGGCGGCACAGCACCTCGTAACCGATCTCCTCCGCCGGGGAGTTGACGTCGCCGACCACGACCTGGGCGCCCTCGACCACCATCCGGCCGCCCACGGTCCGGGCGTTGTGCGTCGCGCGCGCCCCGCACCAGCACAGCGCCTCCACCTGGAGGGCCTCGATCCGGTCGGCCAGCTCCATCAGCCGCCGCGAGCCGGGGAAGAGCTCGGTGCGGAAGTCGGTGGTGATGCCGAAGGCGAAGACGTCGAGCCCCAGGTCGTCCACGACGCGCGCCAGTTGGTCGATCTGCTCCGGGTCCAGGAACTGCGCCTCGTCGACGATCACGTAGTCGACCTTGCCGCCCTTGGAGAGCCGGTCGACCAGGTAGCCGTACAGGTCCATGCCCTCGGTGACCTCGACGGCGTCCGTGACCAGGCCGAGGCGGGAGGACAGCTTTCCCTCGCCCGCGCGGTCGTTGCGGGTGAAGTTGATGCCCTGCAGGCCGCGCGCGGACCGGTTGTGATCGATCTGGAGAGCCAGGGTCGACTTCCCGCAGTCCATCGTTCCGGAGAAGAAGACCAGCTCGGGCATGGGGGATCGAGCACCTTTCGGCAACAGGGACGTACGAGGAGGGTGGGTCAGGAACGGACTTCCAGCAGCGGCACGAGCTGCTCCGCCGGGGTCATCGAGCCGTGGTTGCCGACCATCGCCGACTCCTTCGGCTCCCGCTCGGAAGCGATGATCAGCACGTCGTCGCAGGCGGCGGCCACCACGTCGCCGATCCGGGCGTACACCCGCTCGTCGATGTGCGGCCCGAACCAGCCCGCCTCGATCGCCTCGTCCCGCGAGGCCACCCAGAACTGCTCGCCGAGCACCTCGCGCCAGCAGGTCAGGACGTCGTTCTCGGCGCCGGGGACGGCGTAGACGTGGCGGGCGCGGCCCTCGCCGCCCAGCAGGGCGACCCCGGCGCGCAGCTCCCAGTCCTCGTCGAAGTCGATGCGGTGCTGCTCGTCGAAGGGCACGTCGATCATGCCGTGGTCGGCGGTGACGTAGAGCGCGGTGCGCGGCGGGAGTTGTTCGGCGAGGCGCTGGACCAGCCGGTCGACGTACATCAGCTGTCCGCGCCAGGTGTCGGAGTCGACGCCGAAGCGGTGTCCGGCGCCGTCCACCTCGGCGTAGTACGTGTACACCAGGGAGCGGTCGCCGGCGGCCAGTTGCCGGGCCGCGAAGTCCATCCGCTCCTCGCCGGTCAGCCGGCCGTGGAAGGTGCCGCCGCTGAGCGCCACCTTGGTCAGCGGGGTGTTCTGGAAGGTCGGCGAGGACACCTGCGCGGCGTGCACACCCGCCTCGTGGGCGAGCTGGAAGACCGTGGGGTACGGCTGCCAGGGCCCGGGCGCGGTCCACGGCTGCCAGCGCAGCTGGTTCATCAGCTCGCCGGTGTCGGGGTTGCGCACGGTGTAGCCGGGCAGGCCGTGCGCGCCGGGCGGCAGACCGGTGCCGACGGAGGCGAGGGAGGTCGCGGTGGTGGCCGGGTAGCCGGCGGTGAGGGGGCGGCCCGTGCCGCCGCGGGAGCCCGCCAGGAGCGACGCCATGAAGGGGGCGTCCTCGGGGTGCGCCTTCAGCTGCTCCCAGCCGAGGCCGTCGATCAGGAACACGCAGTTGCGGTCGGCGGGGGTCAGCTCGCCGATCGCGGCGGTCATGCCGGGGACGCCCATGCCGGCGGCCAGCGTGGGCAGCAGGTCGGCGAGCGAGCCGCTGCCGTACTCGGGCAGCGGGGCGGAGTCGAGGGGCAGCGGCTGCGGGTCGTGCTCCCAGGCGGGCTGGGCCATCAGTGGCCGGTGTCCGCGGTCGCCTCGGAGAGCGCCTGCGCGAAGGCGAGTGCCTGGCGGACCGTCTCCGGGCCGTCACCGGCCTCGCTGACCCGCAGGCTGAGGTCGTCGGCGGTGGAGCTGCCGGTGTAGCCGTGGTCGGCCTCGCAGTTGGGGTCGCCGCAGGCGGCCGGCTCCAGGTCGATCCGGGAGACCGCGCCCCAGCCGATGGTCAGCACGACCTCGCGGGGCAGGGTGCCCGGCGCGTACGACTCGGGGTTGGCGACGACCCGGCTGAGGACGACCGAGGAGATCCGGCCGATCTTCACGGACTCGGTGGAGGTCGTCGCGTACGGGGTCGGGGAGGTGCTGTCCGCCGCCTGCTCGTCGGTGTGGCTGACGATGAAGCGGTTGTCGGTCAGGACCAGCACGGTGACGTGCCGGCGCACCTCGTTCTGGTCGAAGGTGGTCTCCTGGTGGACCAGGTACGACCGGATGGGCTCGCCGCCCACGGCGGCCTCCACCGCCTCGGCCACGAGGGCCGGGTAGTAGCCGCTGCGCTCGATCGCCGCTCGCAGCCCCTGGGTCGTCGTACTGGTCTTGGCCATGGCCCCCATCCTACGGGGGCCCACTGACTGCGCGGGACCGCTCGCGGCGTCAGTAGGCGGGGAGCGTGCGTGGGCCGAGGTCGTCGCGGGCGGGCGGCGGCGCCAGCCGTACGGTGGCCCCGAGCACGGTCAGACCGTGCTGGGCGACGACGACCGGCTCCAGGGTCACCGCGACGACCTCCGGGTGGTCGTGGACCAGGCGCGACACCCGTAGCAGCAGCTCCTCCAGCGCGGGGGTGTCGACGGGGGTGGAACCGCGCCAGCCGAACAGCAGTGGCGCGGTTCGAATCGAACGGATGAGCGAGGTCGCTTCCCGGTCGGTGACCGGGATCAACCGGTGGGACATGTCGCCGAGGAGCTGCGAGGCGGCTCCGGCGAGCGCGAAGGACAGCACGGCGCCGGCCGCGGGGTCGATCACCGCGCGTACGACGGTGTCGACGCCGCGCGGCGCCATGGCCTGCACGACCGGCCGCAGCTCCACCGGGTTGCCGAACAGCTCGGTCAACTCGGCGTACGCCCGCCGCAGTTGCTCCTCGTCCGCCAGGTCCAGCCGGACTCCGCCCAGGTCGGCGCGGTGGCGCAGGTGCGGGGCGGTGGCCTTCAGGGCGACGGGGTAGCCGACGGCGCGGGCCGCTGCCACGGCGTCGTCGGCGGTGGGGGCGGGCAGGGCGCGCCGGACGTGGATGCCGTAGGTGCCCAGCAGGTCGCAGGTCTCCTGGGAGCCGAGGGTGAGCCCCTGTCCACGGGCGAGCAGCCCCTCGATGAGGGCTGCGGCGGCCCGCTCGTCGACGTCGTCGTACTCGGGCACCCGCCCCGGCTCGGCGGCCTCCCGCCGCCACTGCGCGTAGTGCACGGCCTCGGCAAGAGCCCGCACGGCCCGCTCCGCGGCAGGATAAGCAGGAATAAGCCGCACCCCACCACCACCCGCTTCGCCCCCCGAACCGCGGGCACCCGCTCCGCCACCCAAGCCGCCGGCAGTCGCGCCGCCACCCAAGCCGCCCGTATCCGCCCCGCCACCCAAGCGGTCGGCACCCGCTTCGCCACGCGAGCCGCGGGCAGTCGTGCCGCCTGGGGCGGCACGGGTGGGCGCGGGCGGCACCCCGTCAGCACCGGACACCGCGTCCTGCCCCGCGTCAGCCACAACCCCGGGCGCCCCCGCACCGGCCCGGGGCCCCGTGCGCACGGCGGCGGACAGCGCCTCCGCCAACCCGCCCAGTTCCACATGCACCACCAGCACCGGCTTCCCCGGCGCCTCCTCCACCGCAGACCGCAGCGCCTCCGCCAGCACCGCGTCCGGCACCCCCGCCGCCCGCTCCCCGATCGCCGGGATCGCGGTCACCACGACGGAGTCGCACGCGTCGTCGGCCAGCGCCCGCGCGAGCGCCGCCCTGAAGTCCTCCGCACTCGCCGCCGTCGTCAGATCGAGCGGCGGCAACGGCCGCAGCCCCTCGGAGAGGCACGCGTCGTACGTCAGCAGGCCGAGCGACTCGGAGTTGCCGAGGATCGCCACCCGCGGCCCGGCCGGCAGCGGCTGGCGCGCGAGCAGCAGCCCCGCGTCGACGAGTTCGGTGATGGTGTCGACCCGGATCACCCCGGCCTGCCGCAGCAGCGCCGACACCGTGGCGTGCGGCAGCCGGGTCGCGCGTACGGCATGCCCCTGCGGCGCCGCCCCGCCGTGCCGCGCGCCCTGGACCACCACCAGCGGCTTCGCCGCCGCCGTCCGGCGGGCCAGCCGGGTGAACTTGCGCGGGTTGCCGATGGACTCCAGGTACATCAGGGCCACGTCGGTGTCCGGGTCGTCGTACCAGTACTGGAGCACGTCGTTGCCGGAGACGTCGGCACGGTTGCCGGAGGAGACGAAGGTGGACACCCCGGTGACGCCGGTGACCCCGCCGCCGCGCCGGTGCAGCCGGGAGAGCAGGGCGATGCCGATGGCGCCGGACTGGGCGAACAGCCCGATCCGCCCCGGCCTCGGCATCTCGGGCGCGAGCGAGGCGTTCAGCCGTACGTCCGCGGAGGTGTTGATGACGCCGAAGGCGTTCGGCCCGATGATGCGCATGCCGTACGCGCGTGCGTGCCGGACGAGTTCGCGCTGGCGCTCCTTGCCCTCGGGACCGCTCTCGGCGTAGCCGGCGGAGAGCACGACCAGCCCCTGCACGCCGTGTTCGCCGCACTCGGTGACGACCTGGGGGACCTGCTCGGCGGGCACGGCCACCACGGCGAGGTCGACATGTCCGTCGATGTCGCGCACCGAGCGGTGGGCGGGCACCCCGGCGAGTTCCTTCAGCTCCTCGGGGAACGCCTGGTTCACGGCGTACAGCGGCCCGCGGAAGCCGCCCTCCCTGATGTTGTCCAGGACGCCCCGGCCGACCCCGCCGGGCGTCCGTCCGGCGCCGATCACGGCCACCGAGCCGGGCAGCAGCAGCCGTTGGACGGAGCGCGCCTCGGCGCGCTGCTCGCGCGCGTACTGCACGGCGAGCGAGCGGTCCGTGGGCTCCAGGCCGAACTCCAGGCGGACGACGCCGTCCTCGAAGCTGCGCTTCTGGGTGTACCCGGCGTCCGTGAACACCTTGATCATCTTGGTGTTGGCGGGCAGCACCTCGGCCGCGAACCGGCGGATCCCGCGCTCCCGCGCGACGGCCGCGATGTGTTCCAGCAGGGCGGAGGCGACCCCGCGCCCCTGATGGGCGTCCTGGACCAGGAAGGCGACCTCGGCCTCGTCGGCGGGCGCGGAGGCGGGCCGGCCGCCGGGCCCGATGCGGTCGTAGCGCACGGTCGCGATGAACTCGCCGCCGATCGTGGCCGCGAGCCCCACCCGGTCCACGAAGTCGTGGTGCGTGAAGCGGTGGACGTCCTTGGCGGACAGCCGCGGGTAGGGCGCGAAGAAGCGGTAGTACTTCGACTCGTCCGAGACCTGCTCGTAGAAGCTCACCAGGCGCTCGGCGTCGTCGACGGAGATGGGGCGGACGCGCGCGGTGCCGCCGTCGCGCAGCACCACGTCGGCTTCCCAGTGGGCGGGGTACTCGTGCCGGTCCGACGCGCTCTGCATGGGCCCCAGAGTACGGCTCGCGTACGACAACGGCGCGGGGCAGTCTGTGGAGGACGGGTGCCGGACCGGGACCGCGGCGCGACGACCGCGGGGAACGGGTCACGGGTCCGTTCCGGACACGCTTCACCTTGTGGAACACTGGTCTAGACAACCTGAGCACCTGAAGGGCAGCATCACATGGCTGAGCGCCGCGTCAACGTCGGCTGGGCCGAGGGCCTCCACGCCCGCCCCGCCTCCATCTTCGTCCGGGCCGCGTCGGCCACCGGTGTCCCGGTGACGATCGCCAAGGCCGGCGGCAACCCCGTCAACGCGGCCTCCATGCTGGCGGTCCTGGGCCTGGGCGCCCAGGGCGGCGAGGAGATCGTGCTCGCCTCCGACGCCGAGGGCGCGGACGCCGCCCTCGACCGTCTGGCGAAGGTGGTCGCCGAGGGCCTCGAGGAACTCCCCGAGACCGTCTGAGGCAATACCGGTCGCGGCACTCCCCGCTTCCACGAAGGGCTCGTCCGAATTATCGGCCGGGCCCTTCGCATTTCCCGTTCAAGGGCAGCGGAAATAATCCCCCGCGAATTACCTGCTCTTTGTATACGGCGTGCATGTTAATGACGCAGGCTCGGCATGTTTACGGGATGTTGCGAATTCCTCACACGGTCGGGCCGCTCGCCGCCCGCGGGGAACCGCAGCCGGTGCGTGCCGCTGGAGCGCTCCACGTGCACCGCCGTGATCGCCCGCGCGCGCTCGCTGTCGCCGCGCGCGACCGCGTCCACGATCGCCCCGTGCTCGGCCCAGGCGTCCACCGGCCCGGCCGACGCCTCCACCGAGTACATCCAGGCGATCTTGTGCCGCAGCTGGGTCAGCACCGAGGTCAGCGCGGGGCTGCCGGAGGCCTGTGCGAGCGTCTCGTGGAACCAGCCGCCCAGGGAGCGCAGATCCTCGCTGTTGCCCCGCCTGGCCCGCTCCTGCCCCAGCCGCACCAGGCCGCGCAGCACCTTCAGATGGGCCTCGGTGCGCCGCTGGGCGGCCCGGGCGGCGCCGAGCGGCTCCAGCAGGGTGCGCATCTCCAGCAGGTCGGCGGCCTCCTGCTCGGTCGGTTCCGCGACGCACGCGCCCGCGTGCCGCCGGGTCACCACGAACCCCTCCGCCTCCAGCGTGCGCAGGGCCTCCCGGACGGGGACGCGCGAGACGCCGTAGCGGCGGGCCAGCAGTTCCTCGGTGAGCCGGCCGCCGCGCTCGTAGACACCGGCGACGATGTCGTCCCGGATCGCCGTGCATACCGAATGCGCCGGAACACGCATGACCGACCTCCGCTTTAATCCCCGTGAAACGTCGACGACTGACGTGTGTTCAGTGACTCTATTGCAATGAGCCGGAATTTCCGAAGGGGGGTCCGATTTCATGGATATTTTTTGGACAGCGATGTCCCCGAAACGCCGAAAACCCCGGCTCGGGGAGCCGGGGTCACGGGATGCGGGCGCGGGTGGCGTCAGACGTTCACACCGTGCGCGCGCAGATAGGCGACGGGGTCGAGGTCCGAGCCGTACTCCATGCTCGTACGGGCCTCGAAGTGCAGGTGCGCGCCGGTGACGTTGCCGGTGGCGCCGGAGAGGCCGATCTGCTGGCCGGGGGTGACGGACTGGCCGACCGAGACCCCGATGGACGACAGGTGACCGTACTGGGTGTACGTGCCGTCGTGCATCTTGATGACGATCTGGTTGCCGTACGCCCCGCCCCAGCCGGCCTCGACGACGGTGCCGGTGCCGACCGAGCGGACGGCGGTGCCGCTGGAGGCGTGGAAGTCGACGCCGGTGTGGCTGCCGGAGGACCAGACCGCTCCGCCGGCCTTGTAGCCGGTGGAGACGTAGGAGCCCGAGATCGGGGAGACGAAGGTGTTGAGGCGCTTGCGCTCGGCCTCGCGGGCGGCGCGCTCCTTGGCCGCCCGGGCCTCCTTGGCCGCCTCGGCGGCCCGCTCGCGCGCGGCCTCCTCGGCCTGCTGCCGGGCCTCCGCCTCGACGGCCGCCTGCTGCTGGGCGGCGGCCTGGGCGTCGATCTGCTCGGCGACCGAGTCGCCGATGGTGATCACCGGGGTGAGTCCGGTCTGTTCGGCGGCCGGTTCGGCGGCGAGCGCCGGAGCGGCCAGGGTGCCGACGACGCCGGTGGTGGCGAGCGCCGCCACTCCCGCCGCGCGGACGGTGGTGCGCTGCATCCGGCCGGGACGACGGTGCTTCCCGGTGGCGCGGGTGAACGCCATCAAGTAGGTGGTCCTTTCCTTCCCTCTCGCCTACCGGGTTAGCTGACGGGTTCGGAGCAGGAAGGTCTCCTACGGACCCCCTCGCGTGAGCGCGGGCGTCCGATTCACCCCAGGGACTGCGTGGGTCCCCGGCTCCCCTGGCTCGCGCCGTGGGGACTCGGCGATGACTGTCCGGTGCCGCGGTCGCGGCGCACTGCCTGACGGACAGCCCGGACGACGCTAAGCGGGGCGACTTTCAATCCTCAAACGGATCGGGGCTTTTGTAGCGCATGCCACAGGCCAGACAGGCAGCCTCTCCCTCAATTCGGACATAAAGGGGCCCTGGTGGCGCTTTCGTCACCAGGGCCCCACGCGCGCGTCGCCGCGCCTTCACATCCGAGGAGGTCCCTACTCGGCCGTCACGACGGTGACTTCACCGATGCCGAGCTCCTCGACGGCCTTCTTGATCTGGGCCGCGTCGCCGACCAGAACGGTCACCAGACGGTCCACCGGGAAGGCGTTGACGACCGCCGCGGTGGCCTCCACGGTGCCGGTCTCGGCGAGCCGGCGGTACAGCGTGGCCTGGAAGTCGTCGGGCAGGTGCTGCTCGACCTGGTCGGCCAGGGTGTTGGCCACGGAGGCGGCCGTCTCGAACTTCAGCGGCGCCACGCCGACGAGGTTCTGCACGGCGATGTCCCGCTCGGCGTCGGTGAGTCCGCCCTCGGCGAGCGTGCGCAGCACCGTCCACAGGTCCTGCAGGGCGGGTCCGGTGTTGGGCGTGTCGATGGAGCCGCTGATGGCGAGCATCGACGCCCCGGTGCCGTCCGGGGCGGAGCGCAGCACCTGCCCGAAGGCGCGCACGCCGTAGGTGTAGCCCTTCTCCTCGCGCAGGACGCGGTCGAGGCGGGAGGTGAGGGTGCCGCCGAGGCAGTACGTGCCGAGCACCTGCGCGGGCCACACCCCATCGTGCCGGTCGGGTCCGACGCGGCCGATCAGCAACTGCGTCTGGACGGCGCCGGGACGGTCCACGATGACGACGCGGCCGGTGTCGTCGGCGGTGACCGGGGGCACCGGACGCGGCTCGGCCGCGGAGCCGGTCCAGGAGCCGAGGGTGTCGTCGAGCAGCGCGTCGAGGTCGATGCCGGTGAGGTCGCCGACGACCACCGCGGTGGCCGTGGCGGGGCGGACGTGCCGCTCGTAGAAGGCGCGTACGGCCGCCGAGTCGATGGCCTCGACGGTCTCCTCGGTGCCCTGGCGCGGGCGGGACATGCGCGCGGTCGCCGGGAAGAGCTGCCGGGACAGCTCCTTGGCGGCGCGCCGGGAGGGGTTGGCCAGCTCGTGCGGGATCTCGTCGAGGCGGTTGCGCACCAGGCGTTCGACCTCGCTGTCGGCGAACGCGGGCGCCCTGAGGGCGTCGGCGACCAGGCCGAGCGCCTTGGGCAGCCGGGAGGCCGGCACTTCGAGGGAGATGCGCACACCGGGGTGGTCGGCGTGCGCGTCGAGGGTGGCGCCGCAGCGCTCCAGCTCGGCGGCGAACTCCTCGGCCGTGTGCTTGTCGGTGCCCTCGGAGAAGGCGCGCGCCATGATCGTGGCGACGCCGTCCAGACCGGCCGGCTCGGCGTCCAGGGGGGCGTCCAGCATCACCTCGACGGCGACGACCTGCTGGCCGGGGCGGTGGCAGCGCAGGACGGTCAGACCGTTGTCGAGGGTCCCGCGGGTGGGGGCGGGGAAGGCCCAGACCTTCGGCTCACCCGCCTGGGGCTGGGGATGGAAGTCCATGGGGGCGAGCTCGGTCACTTGGCCGTCTCCTCGTTGTCGTCGCTTGCTTCCACGGTGGCCGCGGACTCCACGTCCTCGGCGTCCGCGTCCGGCACGGTGTCGGTGGGGACGGTCGGCTCGTAGACGAGCACCGCGCGGTTGTCGGGGCGCAGACGGGCCTGGGCGACCTCCCGGACCTCCTCGGCCGTCACCTCCAGCACGCGTGTGACGGCGGTGAGGGCGAGCTGCGGGTCGCCGAACAGCACGGCGTAGCGGCAGAGTTCGTCGGCGCGGCCCGCGACGGTGCCGAGCCGGTCCAGCCACTCGCGCTCCAACTGGGCCTGGGCGCGCTCCATTTCCTCCGCCGTGGGGCCCTCCTCGGCGAACCGGGCGAGCTCCTCGTCGATGGCGGCCTCGATGACGGGCACCTCGACGTCGCCGGAGGTCTTCACGTCCAGCCAGCCCAGCGAGGGCGCCCCGGCCAGCCGCAGCAGGCCGAACCCGGCGGCCACGGCCGTACGGTCGCGGCGGACGAGGCGGTTGTAGAGGCGGGAGGACTCGCCGCCGCCGAGGACGGTCAGGGCGAGGTCGGCCGCGTCGCACGCGCGCGTGCCGTCGTGCGGGAGGCGGTAGGCGCCCATCAGCGCCCGCGCCGGGACCTCCTCCTCGACGACCTCGCGCAGCTGCTCGCCCATGGTCTCCGGCAGCGAGCCGTCGCGCGGGGCCGGCTTGCCGTCGTGGGCGGGGATGGAGCCGAAGTACCGCTCGATCCAGGCGAGCGTCCGCTCGGGGTCGATGTCGCCGACGACCGAGAGCACGGCGTTGTTCGGGGCGTAGTAGGTGCGGAAGAACGCGCGCGCGTCCTCCAGCGTCGCCGCGTCCAGGTCGGCCATCGAGCCGATGGGCGTGTGGTGGTAGGGGTGGCCCTCGGGGTAGGAGAGGGCGGTCAGCTTCTCGAAGGCGGTGCCGTAGGGGACGTTGTCGTAGCGCTGGCGGCGCTCGTTCTTCACGACGTCCCGCTGGTTCTCCATGGACTCGTCGTCCAGGGCGGCGAGCAGCGAGCCCATGCGGTCGGCCTCCAGCCAGAGGGCGAGCTCCAGCTGGTGGGCGGGCATGGTCTCGAAGTAGTTGGTGCGCTCGAAGCTGGTGGTGCCGTTGAGGGAGCCGCCGGCGCCCTGCACCAGCTCGAAGTGGCCGTTGCCGTGCACCTGCGCGGAGCCCTGGAACATCAGGTGCTCGAAAAGGTGAGCCAGGCCGGTACGGCCCTTGACCTCGTGGCGCGAGCCGACGTCGTACCAGAGGCAGACCGCCGCCACCGGGGTCAGGTGGTCCTCCGAGAGCACCACGCGCAGGCCGTTGGCCAGGCGGTGCTCGGTCGCTGTCAGGCCCCCGGTGCCTGCCTGGTCTGTGGCCGTGTGACCCATGGGCATGTACGTCCCTTCGATCGCGGACGCGGTCGTGCAAACCGCGGTCGTCCTGCCGGTCCTGTCACTGTATGCAAGCGTGCGCGGCGCCGGTGAAGTTCCCGGTCCGCCTACGCCGAGGGCGGACGCCGGGCGGGGATCGCGTAGCCTGCGGGCAGCCGTGAGCGGAGCCCCCACTCCGCACCGGGCGGACCGGGCGACGCCGGGTCCTGGTCCGGGTTGTCAGTGTCGCGGTCCACAATGGTCCGCGTCAGATCCAGTTCACGCGTCAGCAAGGAGCCTTGGCAGCGATGGCCCGCCGCAGCACGAAGACCCCGCCGCCCGACGACTCGTACGAGGAGAAGATCCTCGACATCGACGTCGTCGACGAGATGCAGGGCTCCTTCCTCGAGTACGCGTACTCGGTCATCTACTCGCGCGCCCTGCCCGATGCCCGTGACGGCCTCAAGCCGGTGCACCGCCGCATCGTCTACCAGATGAACGAGATGGGCCTGCGTCCCGACCGCGGCTATGTGAAGTGCGCGCGCGTGGTCGGCGAGGTCATGGGCAAGTTGCACCCGCACGGCGACTCGTCGATCTACGACGCCCTGGTGCGCATGGCGCAGCCCTTCTCGATGCGCCTGCCCCTCGTCGACGGCCACGGCAACTTCGGCTCGCTGGGCAACGACGACCCGCCGGCCGCCATGCGGTACACCGAGTGCCGCCAGGCCGCCGCGACCAGCCTGATGACCGAGTCGATCGACGAGGACACGGTCGACTTCGCGCCCAACTACGACGGCCAGGAGCAGGAGCCGGTGGCGCTGCCCGCCGCGTTCCCCAACCTGCTGGTCAACGGCGCCTCCGGGATCGCGGTCGGCATGGCCACCAACATGCCGCCGCACAACCTCTCCGAGGTCATCGCGGCCGCCCGCCACCTGATCCGCTACCCGAACGCGGATCTGGACGCCCTGATGAAGTACATCCCCGGCCCCGATCTGCCCACGGGCGGCCGGATCGTCGGCCTCTCCGGCGTCCGCGACGCCTACCAGTCGGGCCGCGGCACCTTCAAGATCCGCGCCACGGTCGAGGTAGAGACGGTGACGGCGCGCCGCAAGGGCCTCGTCGTCACCGAGCTGCCCTTCACGGTCGGCCCGGAGAAGGTGATCGCGAAGATCAAGGACCTGGTCGGCTCGAAGAAGCTCCAGGGCATCGCCGACGTCAAGGACCTCACCGACCGCGAGCACGGCCTGCGCCTGGTCATCGAGATCAAGAACGGCTTCGTCCCGGAGGCCGTCCTGGAGCAGCTGTACAAGCTGACGCCGATGGAGGAGTCCTTCGGCATCAACAACGTCGCCCTGGTCGACGGCCAGCCCCTCACGCTGGGCCTGAAGGAGCTGCTGGAGGTCTACCTCGACCACCGCTTCGAGGTCGTGCGGCGCCGCAGCGAGTTCCGTCGCACCAAGCGGCGCGACCGGCTGCACCTGGTGGAGGGCCTGATCACCGCCCTCGTCGACATCGACGAGGTCATCCGGCTGATCCGCTCCAGCGAGAACAGCGCGCAGGCCAAGGAGCGCCTGATGGAGCGCTTCTCGCTGTCGGAGATCCAGACGCAGTACATCCTGGACACCCCGCTGCGCCGGCTCACCAAGTACGACCGCATCGAGCTGGAGGCGGAGAAGGAGCGGCTCAACGAGGAGATCGCGGAGCTGACCCGGATCCTCGACTCGGACGCCGAGCTGCGCAAGCTGGTCTCCGCCGAACTGGCCTCGGTGTCCAAGAAGTTCGGCACCGAGCGGCGTACGGTCCTGCTGGAGGCGGGCGGCGTGCCGGCGTCTGCGGTGCCGCTCCAGGTGGCCGACGACCCGTGCCGGGTGCTGCTGTCCTCCACCGGTCTGCTGGCGCGTACGGCCAACGGCGACCCCTTCGCGGACGACGGCGCGGCCCGCCGCACCAAGCACGACCTGATCGTCTCGGCGGTGCCGGCGACGGCGCGCGGTGAGGTGGGCGCGGTGACGTCCGGGGGCCGGCTCCTGCGGATCAACGTCGTCGACCTGCCGACGCTGCCGGACACGGCGGCGACGCCCAATCTCGCGGGCGGTGCGCCGCTGTCGGAGTTCGTCTCCCTCGAAGGGGACGAGACGCTGGTCTGTCTGACGACCCTCGACGAGTCCTCCCCCGGTCTGGCGCTCGGCACCGAGCAGGGCGTCGTCAAGCGTGTGGTGCCCGACTACCCGTCCAACAAGGAGGAGTTGGAGGTCATCACCCTCAAGGACGGCGACCGGATCGTGGGCGCGATCGAGCTGCGCACCGGCGAGGAGGACCTGGTCTTCATCACGGACGACGCCCAACTGCTGCGCTATCAGGCGGCGCAGGTGCGTCCGCAGGGCCGTCCGGCGGGCGGTATGGCGGGCATCAAGCTCACCGAGGGGGCGAAGGTCATCTCGTTCACGGCCGTGGACCCGGCGGTGGACGCGGTCGTCTTCACCGTCGCGGGTTCGCGCGGCACGCTGGACGACTCGGTCCAGACGACGGCCAAGCTGACCCCGTTCGACCAGTACCCGCGCAAGGGCCGCGCCACCGGCGGGGTGCGCTGCCAGCGGTTCCTCAAGGGCGAGGACTGCCTGTCCGTGGCCTGGGCGGGTCCCGCTCCGGCGCGTGCGGCGCAGAAGAACGGCACCCCGGCGGAACTGCCGGAGATGGACCCGCGCCGCGACGGTTCGGGCGTGTCGCTGCCGAAGACGGTGTCGGTGGTGGCGGGGCCGGTCTAGGTCATCTGAGGCTCGTCCTCGGAGCCCTGTACGAAGCGCAGGACGCCCCACATGCCGTACTCGTCGGCGTGCGGGGCGTCGCTCCTGCACGCGTCGAGTTCCTTGGCGAGGGCGGGCGTGTCGATGCCGGAGCCGATCAGCACGAGCTGGGTGAGCCGGTCGCCGCCCGCCCAGGGTTCGGGGCGGAACCGCAGGAAGCGTCCGACGGAGTGCACCGCGTAGCGGTTGTGGCGGTCGTGCGGGCCGAAGTCGACGTACCCCTTGATCCGGTAGACGCCTTCGGGGCGGCTGTCGAGGAAGCCCATCAGCCGGCGCGGGTCGAGCGGCACGTCGGAGACGAAGGAGACGCTGTCGTAGCCGGTGTGCAGGTGCGGGTGCGGCTCGCCGTTCTCGCCGGGTCCGCCGTGCTCGTGCAGGTCGTCGAAGGACAGCTGCCCGACGCGCTCCTCGCTCGGCCGGCAGTCGAAGAGGAACTCGGGGTCGATCCGGCCGTAGGTGGCGGTCACGACCGCAGCGCCGTCGACGAGCCCGCGGACGAGTGTCTCGACGCCGTCCGGGTCCGCGGCCCGGTCCAGTTTGTTGACGACGACGAGGTCGGCGAGGGCCAGATGCCGGTCGATCTCGGGATGCCGGGCCCGGGTCCGCTCGAACTCGGCGGCGTCGACGACCTCCACCAGACCGCCGTAGACGATCGCGGGATGCTCGCTCGCGAGCACCATGCGGACCAGTTCCTGCGGCTCGGCGAGACCGCTGGCCTCGATCACGATGACGTCGATCCCGGTCTCGGGTGCGGCGAGCCGTTCGAGGTAGAGGTCAAGTTCGCCGGCGTCGACGGCGCAGCACAGGCAGCCGTTGCCGAGGGACACCGTCGAGTCCCCGAGGGCGCCCGCCACGGCCATCGCGTCGATCTCCACGGCCCCGAAGTCGTTGACGATCGCCCCGATACGGCTGCCTCCGCCGCGGTGGAGGAGGTGGTTGAGGAGCGTGGTCTTGCCGGAGCCGAGGAATCCGGCGAGGACGACGACCGGGATCTGCGGCGTGTTACGGCTCCGGACCAACGAGCGACCTCTCTCCCGTCGACGCCTGCGCCGGTTCGCGTTCCGGCGTGCGTACGAAGACTTGATGCCGGTCAAGGATACGAGCCGTGGGAGACCGGGCGAAGCACGGCGGGCGGCCGCCCGGGCCGCCGCGACCCGTGTCGGAGCGGGACACGAGCGGGCCGGGAGGCCGCCCCGGGTGTACTCAGGTTAGGCTCACCTTCGTGAGTACCTGCTCAAGTGACTCCCGGGAACTCGACGAGCCCCTCGCGGGCACCGCGGCCACCGCGAGGACCTGGCTGCTCCTGGAGCAGCCGGGGCCGTGGGGTGCCAAGGCCCTCACGTCGAGCCATCTGGATCCCGTGCTGGGCCGAGCCCTGGAGGCGGCGGCCAAGGACACCGGCGTGCGCGTCGCGCTCATCCGCCGCCCGGGACGGCACGCCGACCGCGGCATGTCCACCGCCCGCCAGGTGTACGCCGCGCACACCACCCCGGGGAACGCCTGGCTGCGCTCCGCCACGCTCTGCGACCCGCGCAAACTGCTCGACGTCGACTTCGCCGCGCTCGGCCAGGGCGACCCCCGCACCTTCGACACGGCCCTGCGGGCGGGCCCGCACACGGGCGATCCCCTCGCGCTGGTGTGCACCAACGGCAAACGGGACCGCTGCTGTGCCCTATTGGGCCGCCCGCTCGCCGCCGAGCTCGACGCCTTGGGCATGGACGGCATCTGGGAGGTCACCCATCTGGGCGGGCACCGCTTCTCCCCGACGCTGCTCGTCCTGCCGTACGGCTACGCGTACGGCCGCGCCGAGGCCCACGCGGTGAAGGAGGTCCTGAGCCGGGTGCGGGAGGGGCGGATCGTCGTCGAGGGGTGCCGTGGGAACTCCGCCTGGGAGCGGCCGGGGCAGGCCGCCGAGCTGGCGGTGCGCGCGGCCGTGGGCGAGTACGCGGCGGACGCGCTCGGTGTCGTCCGTACGATCGGCGCGGCTCCCCGCTGGACGGTGACCGTCGCGCACACCGACGGACGCCAGTGGCACGTCGTCGTCGCCCAGGAGACCGCGGCGCCGCCCCGCGCGGAGAGCTGCGGCGCCTCGGTGCTGGGGTCGCCCGCGCGGATGGACGTGGTCGCGGTGCGCGAGCTGAGCGTCGCGAGCGCCCTCGCCGGCTGATCGGCGGCGGGTCGCCGCGACGGGGGCGGTGCCGGTCGAGACGCCCCCCTCGGGGAGCCGGGACGGTCGGGACGGCCCCCGGCCGAGCCGTTCGGGCGGGCCGCCCGATCCGGAGATCCGCCCCACACCCCCTTCGGTCGTGCCGTCGCCTCCACGTACCGTCGTGGGTATGAGCCCCACTCCCCCCGTGCGCCGTCTGCGCCTCGGCCTGCCTCGGCGGATGTTCTCGCAGGTGCTGCTGATGCAGGTGGCGATCGCAGCGGGGGTCGCGGTGCTCGCGACCGGACTGTTCCTCGCGCCGCTCGGCAACCAGCTCGACGACCAGGCGATGCGCCGGGCGCTCGCCATCGCCGAGACGACGGCGGTCGATCCGCAGATCGCCCAGGACGTGGTGAACACGCCTCCGACGGCCGACGGGCCGGTGCAGCGGGAGGCGGAACGGATTCGCGCGGCCACGCGGGCCGAGTACGTCGTGGTGATGGACTGGCGCGGGGTGCGCTGGTCGCATCCCACCCCGGACGAGATCGGCCGGACCGTCTCCACGGACCCGGGACAGGCGCTGGCCGGCCACGAGGTCATGCAGATCGACGACGGCACCCTGGGCCGCACGGCCCGCGGCAAGGTGCCGTTGCGCGACGGCGACGGCGACATCGTGGGCGCGGTCTCGGTCGGCATCGCGTACGACAGCGTGCGGGCCCGGCTGATCCACGCCATCCCGGAGCTGCTCGCCTATGCGGGCGGTGCGCTGGCCGTGGGTGCGCTGGCGGCCTGGCTGATCTCCCGGCGGGTGCAGCGGCAGACCCGTGACCTGGCCTTCTCTGATATCTCGGCGCTGCTGGCGGAGCGCGAGGCGATGCTGCACGGCATCCGGGAGGGGGTCGTCGCCCTGGATCGCGCAGGCCGTATCCGGCTGCTCAACGACGAGGCGCGCCGGCTGCTCGGCCTCGGTGACGAGGCCGTCGGCCGTTCGCTGGACCAGGCGCTCGGCGAGGGCCGTACGACCGATGTGCTGGCCGGCCGGGTGACGGGCACCGATCTGCTCACCGTGCGCGGTCGGCGGGTGCTGGTCGCCAACCGGATGCCCACCGACGACGGCGGCGCGGTAGCCACGCTGCGTGACCGTACGGAGCTGGAACAGCTCGGCAGGGAGCTGGACTCCACCCGCGGCCTGATCGACGCCCTGCGTGCCCAGGACCATGAGCACGCCAACCGGATGCACACTCTGCTGGGACTGCTGGAGCTGGAGATGTACGACGACGCCATGGACTTCGTGGGCGAGGTGGTGGGCGACCACAGGGAGACGGCGGAACAGGTCACGGACAAGATCCGGGACCCGTTGCTGGCGGCGCTGCTGGTCGGAAAGGCGACCGTCGCGGCCGAGCGCGGGGTGGCGCTGGTGCTGTCGGACCGGACCCGGCTCCCGGACCGGCTGGTGGACCCCGGCGGCATCGTCACGATCGTCGGCAACCTGGTGGACAACGCCCTGGACGCGGCCGCCGGGTCGCGGCACGCGCGCGTGGAGGTCGAGGCGCGGGCCGAAGGGGCCACGGTCGTGCTCACCGTGCGTGACACAGGGGCGGGGGTTCCGCCCGGGCACCGCGAGTTGATCTTCACCGAGGGCTGGTCCACGAAGGAGGCTCCGGCGCACCGCGAGCGCGGCATCGGGCTCCCCCTGGTGCGCAGGCTCGCCGAGCGGCAGGGCGGGGCCGCGACCGTGGCCGAGGCGCACGGCGGCGGTGCGGAGTTCACCGTCGTCCTGCCCGAGGCGCTCACCGAGCCGGCCGCGGAACCGGCCCTCACCGGGCCGACGGCCCACCCGACCGTCAAGGAGGAGTCGCGATGATCGAGGTCCTGGTCGTGGACGACGACACACGGGTCGCGCGGGTCAACGCGGCCTACGTCGAGAAGGTGCCGGGTTTCCATGTGGCCGGCGAGGCGCACACCGCGGCCGACGCACTGCGGCAGGTCGAGGAGCTGCCCCGGGTGGACCTGGTGCTGATGGACCACTACCTGCCCGACGACACGGGCCTGTCGGTCGTACGGGAGATGCGCCGGCGCGGCCACCGGACCGACGTGATCATGGTGACGGCCGCCCGGGACGTCTCCACCGTGCAGGAGGCGATGCGGCACGGCGCCCTGCAGTACCTGGTCAAGCCGTTCGCCTTCGCGGGCCTGCGCGTCAAGCTGGAGGCGTACGCGCAACTGCGCCGCACCCTCGACGGCGGAGGTGAGGCCGAGCAGGCGGAGGTGGACCGCATCTTCGGCGCGCTGTCGGCGTCCTCGGAGCCGGGACTGCCCAAGGGGCACTCCCCCACCACGGCGGAGGTGGTCCGGCGCGCCCTGATCGATGCCGAGAGCCCGCTGTCGGCGCAGGAGATCGCGGAACGCACCGGCGTCAGCCGGCAGACCGCGCAGCGCTATCTGAAGCTGCTGGAGCGCACGGGCCGGGCCCGGCTGACCCTCAAGTACGGGGACGCGGGCCGCCCGGAACACCGTTACGTGTGGGCGACCCGCGCCTGAGACCACGGCCGGTGGTGGGAGCGGGGGAAGCGGCCGTGGCCCCGTACCTGGATACGGATCCGGAGCGCGGTTGTCTCCGGCGGCCACCGGTCCGTTACGCCGCCCCCGCTCCGGTGAGGGAACGCACCTCGGTCTCCGCGTGCTTGGCCTCGTCCGGCACCTCGGTGGAGGTGACGGTGCCGAGCCAGCCGGCGACGAAGCCCAGCGGGATGGAGACGATGCCGGGGTTCTGGAGCGGGAACCACTGGAAGTCGACGCCGGGGAAGAGGGATTCGGGGCTGCCGGACACCACCGGCGACAGCAGGACGAGTGTCACGGCCGGGACGAGACCGCCGTACACGGCCCAGACGGCGCCCCGGGTGGTGAAACCCCGCCAGAACAGCGAGTAGAGCAGCACGGGCAGGTTGGCGGAGGCGGCGACGGCGAAGGCGAGGCCCACCAGGAAGGCGACGTTGAGGTCGCGGGCCAGCAGGCCGAGGGCGATGGCGACCACGCCGATCCCGACCGCGGCGACACGGGCGACGGCGACCTCGCTGCGCGGCTCGGTCTTTCGGCGCCGCAGCGACGCGTACAGGTCGTGGGCGACGGACGCCGAGGAGGCGAGGGTGATGCCGGCGACCACGGCGAGGATGGTGGCGAAGGCCACGGCGGCGACGACCGCGAACAGGACCGTCCCCCCGGTGGATCCGGCGCCGCCGCCCAGGTCGAGCGCGAGCAGCGGTACCGCGGTGTTCCCGGCGGCGTTCGAGGCGCGCACCTCGTCGGTGCCGACGATCGCGGCCGCACCGAAGCCGAGGACGATCGTCATCAGGTAGAACCCGCCGATCAGGCCGATCGACCAGACCACCGAGCGCCGGGCCGCCCGTGCGGTGGGCACGGTGTAGAAGCGGGACAGGATGTGCGGCAGTCCGGCGGTGCCGAGCACCAGGGCGACTCCGAGGCTGATGAAGTCGAAGCGTGCCGTCCAGTCGGCGCCGTACTTGAGCCCGGGTGCGAGGAACGACTCGCCGTGGCCGCTGCGTTCGGAGGCGGTGAGCAGCAGTTGGTCGAAGTCGCCGTGGAAGCGCACCAGGACGAGCACGGTCAGCGCGACGGTTCCGCCCAGCAGCAGGACCGCCTTGACGATCTGGATCCAGGTGGTGGCCCGCATCCCTCCCAACGACACATAGATCACCATGAGCGCGCCGACGCCGATGACGGTCCAGGTCTGCGCGGCCTCGCCCTGACCGCCGAGGAGGAGCGCGACCAGGGTGCCCGCGCCCACCATCTGCGCCACCAGATACAGAACGGACACAGTGACCGAGGAAGTTCCCGCCGCGATCCGCACGGCCCGTTCGTTCATGCGTGCGGCCACCACGTCGGCGAGGGTGAACCGGCCGCAGTTGCGGACCAGTTCGGCGACGAGGAAGAGCACCACCAGCCAGGCCACCAGGAAGCCCACCGAGTACAGCAGTCCGTCGTAGCCGTAGAGCGCGATGAGACCGGAGATGCCGAGGAAGGACGCGGCCGACATGTAGTCACCGGCGATGGCAAAACCATTCTCCATCGGCGAGAAGAGCCGGCCGCCGGCGTAGAACTCCTCGGCCGAGCCTTGCCGGTGGCGGCTCACCCAGGTGGTGATGGCCAGGGTGACGGCGATGAACGCGCTGAACAGCAGCAGCGCCAGGGTCTGGTGATCACCCGTCACGAGGCGCCGCCTCTCGCGCCGCGGGTCAGCTCCTGGGTGTCCCAGCGCAGTTCGAGCGCCGCCCGGTCCCGGCGCAGCCGGGCGTGGCGGGCGTAGGCCCAGGTGAGCAGGAAGGTGGTGAGGAACTGGCCGAGCCCGGCGAGCATCGCCACGTTGACCGCGCCGAACACGGGCCGGGCCATCAGCCCCGGTGCGGTGGTGGCGGCGACGATGTAGCAGAAGTACCAGGCGAGGAACCCGGCGACGGCCGGCACCACGAACCTCCGGTACCGGCTGCGCACTTCCTGGAAGGCGGCGCTGCGCTGCACCTCCAGGTAGACCTCCGCGGCCGTGACCTGCTCCGGGCGGGCGGGCGGTGCGGGTGCGGGAACGTCGTCGGACTCGCCCCAGCCGGCGGCGAGGGCGTCGTACCAGGGGTCGTCGTACCGTACGCTCCCCGGCGCCTCGACCGGGTACGCGCTGTCGGGACCACCCTCGCTCGCGCGGAGGTGACCGTTGCTTGAGTGCATGCCCAAGGATGGACAGAACGGGAAGATCCCCGACTCTTGTTCCTTTCCGGCTTCACCCCATCAGGTGATATGCGCTCCGGAGGCGTGTCCCCCGCGCTCACGCGCGGGCCGGGGTGGGCGCGGCCGTTGCCCGGCCGTGCCCACCCCGGCCCACGTACTACGCGTCGATGCGCGAGCGGTCCAGCGTCGCCGCCGAGGAGGAGATGAACTCCTTGCGCGGGGCGACGTCGTTGCCCATCAGCAGGTCGAAGACCTGTTCGGCCGCTTCCAGGTCGGAGAGGTTGATCCGGCGCAGGGTGCGGTGGCGCGGGTCCATCGTGGTCTCGGCCAGCTGGTCGGCGTCCATCTCGCCGAGGCCCTTGTAGCGCTGGATCGAGTCCTTGTAGCGGACGCCCTTGCTCTGGAACTCCATGAGCTTGTCGCGCAGCTCGCGGTCCGAGTACGTGTACACGTACTTGTCCTGGCCCTTCTTGGGCTGGACCAGCTCGATCCGGTGCAGCGGCGGCACGGCCGCGAAGACCCGCCCGGCCTCGACCATGGGCCGCATGTAGCGCTGGAACAGCGTCAGCAGCAGGCAGCGGATGTGGGAGCCGTCCACATCGGCGTCGGTCATCATCACGATCTTGCCGTAGCGGGCCGCGTCGATGTCGAAGGTCCGGCCCGAGCCCGCTCCTATGACCTGGATGATCGCGCCGCACTCGGCGTTCTTCAGCATGTCGGTCACGGACGACTTCTGGACGTTGAGGATCTTGCCCCGGATCGGCAGCAGCGCCTGGAACTCCGAGTTCCGGGCGAGCTTGGCGGTTCCGAGCGCGGAATCGCCCTCGACGATGAACAGCTCGCTGCGCCCGACGTCGTCACTGCGGCAGTCGGCGAGCTTGGCGGGCAGCGAGGACGACTCCAGTGCCGTCTTGCGGCGCTGCGCGTCCTTGTGCTGGCGGGCGGCGATCCGCGTACGTGCCGCGGCGACCGCCTTCTCCATGATCACCCGGGCCTGGGCGGCCGCGTCCCGCTTGGTGGAGGTCAAAAAGCCCTTGAGCTCCTTGGTGATCACGGTGTTCACGATGCGCCGGGCGGCCGAGGTGCCGAGGACCTCCTTGGTCTGACCCTCGAACTGAGGTTCGGCCAGACGCACGGTGACGACGGCGGTGAGGCCCTCCAGGGCGTCGTCCTTGACGATGTCGTCCTCGGCGACGCGCAGCATCTTCTTGGCCCGCAGCACCTCGTTGATCGTGCTGGTGACGGCCGTCTCGAAGCCCGCGACATGGGTGCCGCCCTTGGGGGTGGCGATGATGTTCACGAACGACTTCAGGGTCGTGTCGTAGCCCGTGCCCCAGCGCATCGCGACGTCGACGTCGAGTTCGCGGGTGACCTGGGTCGGCGTCATCTGGCCGTGCGCGTCCAGGACCGGAACCGTCTCCCGGAAGGTGCCCTGACCGGAGAAGCGGAGGACGTCGTTGACCGGCTTGTCGGTGGCGAGGTACTCGCAGAACTCACTGATGCCACCGTCGAAGCGGAACGACTCCTCACCCTTGCTGCCGTCCTGGCCGAGGCCGAGTTCGTCACGCACGACGATGGTGAGGCCGGGGACCAGGAAGGCGGTCTGGCGGGCGCGCTGGTGCAGGTGCTCCAGGGAGAGCTTGGCGTCCTTGAGGAAGATCTGCCGGTCGGCCCAGTACCGCACGCGCGTACCGGTGCGGGTCTTGGGGATCCGCTTGGTCTTGCGCAGTCCCCCGGTGGCGTCGAACTTGGCCTCGGCCCCGGTGCCGGCGAAGGCCCCGGGGACACCGCGCCGGAAGCTGATGGCGTGGGTGCCGCCGTCGCGGTCCACCTCGACGTCCAGCCGGGCGGACAGGGCGTTCACCACGGAGGCGCCGACGCCGTGCAGGCCGCCGGAGGCCGCGTAGGAGCCGCCGCCGAACTTGCCGCCGGCGTGCAGCTTGGTCATCACGACCTCGACACCGGACAGGCCGGTCTTGGGCTCGACGTCGACGGGGATGCCCCGGCCGTTGTCCCGGACCTCGACCGAGCCGTCGTCGTGGAGGACGACGTCGATGTGGTCGCAGTAGCCCCCGAGGGCCTCGTCCACGGAGTTGTCGATGATCTCCCAGAGGCAGTGCATCAGGCCGCGGCTGTCGGTCGAGCCGATGTACATGCCCGGGCGCTTGCGTACGGCCTCGAGCCCCTCGAGGACGAGCAGGTGCCGCGCGGTGTAGTTGGAACCGTCCCGGTCTGCTCCTGCCAGCAGCGCAGTGGACGGCACGGACGTCTCGGCGGTCACGCGGTTCGCTCCTCGCTGAATTTCAATTGGCACCCTTGTGGGTAAGGGCGCGGCTTCGGTCGCCGCTCAGAGGGTACCGAGGCCTGGTAGAGCCGATGTAACGCCACCCTCGTCTCCCGTGAAGACTAGTCCAGTGTCGTATGGGTGTTCGATCCCTCGATGGAGTGAAGTACATATCACGTTCCCTTCCGGGCATGAACCATTTAGGCTCCGGGCACGTCCTCATGAACAAACCGGCAATCCAGCCGGACGGACCGACACCGACCACAGCGCGAACCCGTACGACACACAGACACGCGATACGGCACATTCGCCGCCAACCGGCAGCAGCCAGCCGCCCGGAAAGAATTTTCAACGAGAAGCCCCGAGCGGGAACGAATTCGGGCTGGTTGGATGTTGACCCTGGTACGACAGCTCGTCGAGCTAGAGAAGAGGCGACGTGACTACTGTTCTGACCCCCGCGAGCCCGCTGACGGCCGCCGATCGTTGCGACCGTTGCGGCGCCCAGGCATACCTGCGCGTCGTGCTGCTGAGCGGCGGAGAACTGCTCTTCTGCGCCCACCACGGCCGCAAGTTCGAGCCGGGACTCAAGAAGATCGCCGCTGAGATACAGGACGAGACGGAGCGGCTGACGACCGTTCCCTCCAACGCCTCCGAAGAAGAAGAGCGCTGACCACTCGCGTCCACGACGAGCCAGCTCCAGGCATTAGGCCGGCGTGAGGGCGGCTGCCCCTGATCTCCAGGGACAGCCGCCCTCATGTGTGTCCGAGCCGCCGTGGACCGCTCAGGAGGCCCTACGGGCCCCTTCGGCGGCCTCGGGCGCCCCGTCCCACCCCAGCTTCGTCAGCACGTCGGAGACCCGCGTGTACACCCCTGGGCTGCCCGGACGGCCACAGCCGCTGCCCCAGGAGACCAGCCCGATCAGCCGCCCCTGGGCCACCAGGGGCCCTCCGCTGTCCCCCTGACAGGCGTCCCGGCCGCCGAGCGCCTCACCGGCGCACAGCATGCTGTCGGCGAGGTAGGAGCCGTCGCCGCCGCCCGGGTAGGCGCGCTCGCACAGACCGTCGGCCAGTACGTGCACGCGGGCTGCCCGCAGGCCGGACGCGTAGTCGCCGCCCCCGGTCGCGTCCCCCCAGCCGTAGACCATGGCGGCCGTCCCCGACGTGTACGCCGTGTCCCCGGCCGCCGCCGCCTCGATCACCGCCTCCTGGGGCAGCGGCTCCGCCAGGGTGAGCACGGCGAAGTCCCCCGCGTTGGTGTCGGCGTCGTACCCGGGGTTCACACGGGTCTCGCGGACGGCGATCTCCCGGCCCTCGTCCGAGCGCAGGTCGGTGCGGCCCGCGATGACTCTCAGGTCGGCGACCCGGCCCGGAGGCGCCCCCAGGACGTCCTCGCCCATGCAGTGGGCCGCCGTGAGGACCGTGGAGGGGCCGACGGCCACGCCGCCGCAGAACTGACCCGAGCGGGTACCCCCGAACCGGTCACGGCTGGACAGCGCCACCGTCCACGGGCTGTCGGCCACATCGACCGGGAAACCGCCGACGACGACGCTGTCGGCGGCCGCCGGGGCGGCGGAGGCGAAGGGTATGACGGCCGCGGCGGCGGCCAGGGCCAGCGGCCGGGCCAGCGCCCGGACCAGGGGACGACGCATGACGGACTCCTCACTCAGGGGTTGCCGTGGGAAACCCAGAGTGATCCACCCCGCCGCGCCCCGCACCCGCGCGGAACACGAAGGCCCGGTCCCCACGAGGGGAACCGGGCCTTCGGCGTCGTAAGCGTCCGCGATCTAGTCGAGGTAGTCGCGCAGCACCTGGGAACGCGACGGGTGGCGCAGCTTCGACATGGTCTTGGACTCGATCTGGCGGATCCGCTCACGCGTCACGCCGTAGACCTTGCCGATCTCGTCGAGGGTCTTCGGCTGACCGTCGGTGAGACCGAAGCGCATCGAGACGACGCCCGCCTCGCGCTCGGACAGGGTGTCGAGCACCGAGTGGAGCTGCTCCTGCAGAAGCGTGAAGCTGACCGCGTCGGCCGGGACGACGGCCTCGGAGTCCTCGATGAGGTCACCGAACTCGCTGTCGCCGTCCTCGCCCAGCGGGGTGTGCAGCGAGATGGGCTCGCGGCCGTACTTCTGGACCTCGATGACCTTCTCGGGGGTCATGTCGAGTTCCTTGGCCAGCTCCTCCGGGGTGGGCTCGCGGCCCAGGTCCTGGAGCATCTGGCGCTGCACGCGCGCGAGCTTGTTGATGACCTCGACCATGTGCACCGGGATACGGATGGTGCGGGCCTGGTCGGCCATGGCGCGGGTGATCGCCTGACGGATCCACCAGGTGGCGTACGTGGAGAACTTGTAGCCCTTGGTGTAGTCGAACTTCTCGACCGCGCGGATCAGACCGAGGTTGCCCTCCTGGATCAGGTCCAGGAAGAGCATGCCGCGGCCGGTGTAGCGCTTGGCCAGGGAGACCACCAGTCGGAGGTTGGCCTCCAGCAGGTGGTTCTTGGCGCGGCGGCCGTCCTCGGCGATGATCTCCAGCTCGCGCTTGAGCTTGGGGGCGAGCTTGTCGGCGTTGGCCAGCTTGTCCTCGGCGAACAGACCGGCCTCGATGCGCTTGGCGAGCTCGACCTCCTGCTCGGCGTTGAGCAGCGGGACCTTGCCGATCTGCTTGAGGTAGTCCTTGACCGGGTCGGCGGTGGCGCCTGCCACGGCGACCTGCTGGGCGGGCGCGTCGTCCTCGTCGTCGTCGGAGAGGACGAAGCCCTTGCTCTCGCCGCCCTCCTCTTCCTCTTCGCCGGGCTTGATGTCCTCGAGGACCTCGTCCTCGGCGACCTCGGCGTCGTCCTTGCCGGTGGTCTTCTTGGCCGCCGTCTTCTTGGCCGCCGTCTTCTTGGCGACGGTCTTCTTGGCGGTCGCCGTCTTCTTGGCGGCGGCCTTCTTCACGGGCGCCTCGCCCTCGGCGGAGGCCTCGGCCGCGGGTGCCGCGGGCGTGGCGGTGGCGGTGGCCTTCTTGGTGGTCACCGTCTTCGCCGCGACCGTCTTGGTGGCGGTGCGCTTGGCCGGACTCTTCGCTGCGACGCTCTTTCGGGTGCGCTTGGGCTCCGCGGCACTGACCATCAGCGTCACACCCTCTTCCTCGAGGATCTGGTTGAGGCTGCGCAGTACGTTCTTCCACTGAGTGGCCGGAATCTGGTCAGCTTCGAAGGCCCGACGCACGTCATCGCCGGCGATCTGCCCCTCAGCCTTTCCCCGCTCAATGAGCGCCATGACAGAGACGGACTCGGCGATCTCCGGCGGGAGCGTACGGGATGTGCTGGCCGACACGAACAACCTCTCGGAACGTTGGAAAACGGCTTCCGGCCCCGTCCACAGCGGACAGGAGCCGACCACCGACCTGGGGATGGGCCGACGGTGCGGGCGGGGGCCGGGAAGATGCACAGCGCCTGATGTGGCGTCCGTATTCCCTCCGCGGCTGTCACCTCTTAGGTCATCGCGTTGTTTCCACGAGCGTTACGCCCAATCTGCGTGGCCCGAGTCACACCCCGTAAGCGATCAAATACTGTCAGACCTAGACATAAGGGTTCAGCCGAGAGGTGAGCCGGGTGGCTCGCCGCCTTCGCCGCCGCCCCGCCGCACCCTCGGACCCCGCAGGATCACCGGGATCCTGCGGGGTCCGACGAGGGGCGGTGCGTCGGCCGAGCGATGCCACAGGAGGGGGTGGGCATCCCCGGCCGCGCCGCCCGTGGGGCGCGGTCAGTGCTCGCGCGGGGCGGGCACCACGCGCTCCACCTCGGGGTGAACGGTGAGAAGCTGCCGCATCGCCGCCTCGGCCGCCCCGGAGTCACCGGCGGCGAGGGCGTCGACGATGCGCGCGTGGTGCGCCAGCGAGGACTCGGTCGGACGGTCACAGCCCGTGACCGGACCGCCGGAGACCTGGAGCGCTGCCGAGACGATCCCGGACAGGTGTTCCAGCATGCGGTTGCCGGCGACCTGGAGCAGCAGGGAGTGGAACTCGGCGTCGGCGCGCGAGAAGGTCAGGGCGTCGCCCTGCCCCAGGGCGTGCCCCATGATCTCGACCATGTCGGCCAGCCGCTGCTGGATGTCCTCACGGCCGTGCCCGGCGGCGAGGCGCGCGGCGAGCGGTTCGATCGTCCAGCGCAGCTCGCTCAGCTCCCGGCGCTGGTCGTCGCGCTGCGGTCCGAAGGCCCGCCACTCGATGATGTCCGGGTCGAGGAGGTTCCAGTCGCTGACGGGGCGCACGCGCGTGCCGACGTTCGGGCGGGCACTGACCAGGCCCTTGGCCTCCAGAACGCGGAGCGACTCACGGACCACGGTGCGGGAGACCTCGAAACGCTGTCCGATCTCCTCGGGCACCAGGGGGCGGTCGGCGCCCAGGTCGCCGGAGACGATCATCTGTCCGAGCTGCTGGACGAGTTGGCCGTGCAGCCCGCGTCCACGGCTGCCGGCCGCACGTCGGCCCACGCGGCCCAGCTCCGGTTCCCCGCCCTCCCAGGCGGGGAGTCCGACGCGGTCGGCGACGGGCGCCTCGGCGTAGGGGTAGCGGTCGAGTTCGCCCGGGCCGACAAGACCGGAGTCGGCGGCGCGGGCGGCGGTCATCATGGTGTGCGCAAGGGTACTCACGGATCAGTTGTCGGCGTCCTCCTCAACTCCCTTGAGGTCTTTGGTGAAAAGCACACGAAAGGGTGATCGCTCACCCCGTCGCAATTGACGCCTTATCGGAAAGAAATGGGCTTCCCAAGGGGAGTTGTGTGCACATGAGGTACAGGAAGCTCATTGACGGTCGTCATCTGACCCTTCCGCGCACCGTAGTGAGCAGATACGCGCACAGCAATGCCATCAGGGACAACGTCAGCGCTCCACCCACGGGTTGGGCGATCACCCGCGCCGCGGCCGCCAGATAGCGCTCGCCCCCGAACGGCCACTGCGTCAGCAGCACTTCCCTGAGCCGCATCGGAAACCCGGCCGCCGACCGCACCTCGGGCCCCTCCAGCACCTTGTGCACCACAGGTACGACAAGTACGGGCACCGCCACCACCGCGGCCAGCCCGGCGGCGGTGGACCGGAACACCCCTGCCGCCAGCACCCCGGCCCAGGCGCACCCCACCACCAGCCCCACCCAACTCACCCCCAGCGAAAGCCACTCCGCGGGAACCTCCGCGAGCTCCCGCCCGTATACGAGATACAGCACCTCCGCGTCACACCCCACCGTGAGTACGGCCAGCGCCAGCGCGGTCGCCCCGGAGACCAGGAGCTTGGCCGCCAGCAGCCCCAGCCTCCGGGGCACCGTGCCGCGGTCCGCCGCGAGCGCGGGATGACGGAACTCGTCACCGAACGCCAGCGCGCCGAGCAGCCCCGCCCCGAGCGCCGCCGGCGGCAACGGCAGCTCCCGAGGCCAGGCGGCCAGCAGCCTCGCCTGCGGGGTGTGCCCGACGCGGGCGAGCCCCACGGCCATGACCGCGGAGACCACCAGCACGGTGGCCGCGGTGAGGAACCCGGTCCCGATCCCGGCGGCACGACGGAGTTCGTACCGCAGAGGACGCAGGGGGCTGGGGGCGGAGCGGACGGAGATGGGGGGCGGGAGGGAGGGGTGGGGGGTGGGGGGAGGGGGACCGGGGCTCGGGTCCTGAGAGCCGGGAGTGTCGGCGGCCTCTTCGGCGGCGGCCCCGAGTTCGGCCTCGGCTTCCGCGCCCTGTTGGGCGCCGCCCGTTGCTGCGCCCTGCTGGGCGGCGTCCGCTTCCGCGCCCAGCGCGGTGCCGGGGGGCGCGTTCTGCGCTTCCGTGTCCTGCCGCGCGCTCGGGGTGGTGGCCGCGCCCGGCCCCATGTCACCGATTTCGTCGGCGAGTTGGTGGACGAGGACACCGTGGCGATGGGCGAGATCGCCGATGTCGGCACAGGTGGTGCCGTACACCGAGAGGTGGTTGCCGCTCTCCCGGACGACCTCCACGGAACGCTGTGCCGTGCGGGCGTCCTTGGTGAGCAGGGCGGCGAGGCGGGCGGCGTGAGGGGTGCGGACGGCGACGCGTGGGCGCAGGCGGGTGCGGGAGAAGTCGGCGGCGTCCTGGTCGGCGACGAGCCGTCCCTGGTCGAGAGTGATCACGCGGTGGGCGGTGCGGGCTGCCTCCTTGGGGTCGGACGTGGTCAGCAGGACCGTGCCGCCCTGGACGGCGTGGGCGCGCAGCACGCCGTGGAGCCAGCGGCTCTCGCGCGCGGACAGGCTGTCGGCCGGGGCGTCGAGGACAAGGGTGTGCGGGTCGGCCAGCAGGGCGCAGGCCAGGCCGAGGCGGCGGTCCATGCCGCGGGAGAGGGTGCCGAGGCGCTCGTCGCGCAGGCTGATCAGGCCGACCACTTCGAGGACTTCGTCGGCGCGCCGGACGGGGACTCCGGCGGCCGCGCAGAGCATGCGCAGATGACCGCGGACCGTGCGGGCGGGATGCCCCGGCACATCACCGAGCAGGACGCCGATCTCGCGCGAGGGGTGGGCGATGCGATGCAGGGGGCGGCCTCTGAAGTGCGTGAGCCCACGGCCCTGTTGGAGTTCGAGCATGAGTCTGAGCGCAGTCGTCTTGCCGGCTCCGGCTGCTCCGAGCAGCGCGGTGACATGGCCCGCGCGCGCCTCGAACGAGACGTCGTCGACGGCGGGCGGAAGCTCCTTGCGAGGGTCGCTGGTCAATCCGAAGGCCTGGATCACCCGAAGCAAGATAGCGCGCTATGTCCGGTTTTGCGGGCAGCGCAAGGCCCTTACGGCGGACGGCAGTCGGTGCGCCCGGCCGCCTGTTCACTGTTTCCGCCCGGGCTCGGCCCCCGCGGGTTGCCGCTGTTCGTCTCAGACTTCGGGGCGGAGCATCGGGGGGTTGAGGAGGGTCGCTCCGCCGGCCCGGAACAACTGGGCCGGTCGCCCGCCCTGGCGGGTGGTGGTGCCGCCGGTGGGGACGAGGAAACCCGGCGTACCGGTCACCTTGCGATGGAAGTTGCGCGGATCGAGGGCCACTCCCCAGACCGCCTCGTAGACGCGGCGGAGCTCGCCGACGGTGAACTCGGTCGAGCAGAACGCCGTGGCCAGCGACGAGTACTCGATCTTCGATCGGGCCCGTTCCACGCCGTCGGCGAGGATCTGAGCGTGGTCGAAGGCGAGCGGGGCGAGGGGTTCGCCGTCGCGGCCGTAGCCGCTCTGCTGGAGCAGTTCCTCGACCGGTGCCCAGCGGGCGTTGCTGGCGTCGCCGCCGGCGCGTGGGGCGGGCAGGTCGGGGGCGAGCGCGAGATGCGCGACGCTGACGACGCGCATGCGCGGATCCCGCTTGGGGTCGCCATAGGTGGCGAGCTGCTCCAGGTGCGCACCGTTGTCCTGGACCGGTGCGGCGGGGTCGTGGGCACGCATGCCGGTCTCCTCGGCGAGTTCGCGCGCCGCGGCCTGGGACAGGTCCTCGTCCTCCCGTACGAATCCGCCGGGCAGGGCCCAGCGCCCCTGGAAAGGCGGTTCGCCCCTGCGTACCGCCAGCGCGCACAGGGCATGGCGGCGCACGGTCAGCACGACCAGGTCCACGGTTACGGCGAAGGGCGGAAACGCTGACGGGTCGTAGGGCATGCGGCGATCATAGTCGTCTTCCTGACGATAAACACTCCCTTCTTTGGTTCGTCGAGATCGCATCGACCGGTGATCGAGTCGGTTTTGGCTTGGGCGGCTTGGATGCGCGGCGGGGCTTGGATCGAGGATGGGCCCTGATCGGAGGCGGGGCTGTGAACGCAGGGGCGGGGTGTGGGTGCCGGGCGGAGTGTGGGTGCCGGGGCGGAGTGTGGGTGCCGGCACAGGGCAGCTTGGTCGTGGGTTGTTGGTCCGCGTCACACTCCGAGTTGGAGTCCGTCCGCGGCTTCTTCGACCATGGCCGTTCCCAGGCGGCCGACCCGTACCGAGAAGGGGGCGCCCGCGACCCGCAGGCCGGTGAGGACGATCTCGCCGAGGGGTGCTCCGGCGGCGGGGCGGAGTGCGACGGTGCCCGCGGGGGCGTCGGGACGGATTCCCGCGAGGCAGGTCAGCAGGAGCACGCCGGCGGCAGCGGCGGTGGCGGCGGGTCTGCAGGCCGCCGGATGGGGAATCGGGGCGCTCCCCTCGGTGCGCTGCTCTCCGCCGTACATCTCGGGGAGCCGGTGGCCGAAGGCCTCGGCCGCCGCCAGGACTCCGCGCAGCAGTCCGGTCGGCTCCCGCTCGTATCCGGCGGCGAACAGGCCGGCCACGGCGACGGCCGTCTCGTGGGTGCGGACGGCTCCGCCTCTGTGGCCGAAGGGGTTGAACCCGGTCTCCTTCGCGCTCAGGCCGCGCAGTCCCCAGCCGGAGTCCATCGCCGGGCCACCGAGGAGTCGGGCGAGTTGCTCGGTCTGCACCTTGTCGAGGAGTCCGGGTGCCGTCTCGCCTCCGCCGAGCAGGCCGGTGTCGAGGAGGTGTGCCGTGGCCGCGCCGAAGTGGGGTACGAGCCGTCCGTCCGGGGCCCGGGCGACCGCCGGTCTGCCTCCCGCGAGGTCGTCGATCCAGAAGTCCCGCTGGAAGGCGGTGCGCAGAGTCCTCGCCCACTGGCGCAGTCCGGGCCCGCCGGGCCTGCCGAAGGCGTCGAGCAGGTCGGCGCCGAGCAGGGCCGCGCGGTGGGCGTGTGCCTGGGTCTCGCACCGTTGTGGTCCGCCGGGGTGGGGGTCCTGGAGGTAGGTGCCGTCGCCCACGGTCGTCCGCAGCCAGGTCAGGCACCGCTCGGCGGTGGGGAGCAGCGCCTCCGTCTCCTTGTCCGGGAGCCCCCAGCGGCGGGCCTCGGCCAGGAGCGCGGGGAAGAGCAGCGTGGCTTCCGTGGCTGTGCAACCGGCCGGCAGATGCGTGCCGGCATCCCGGCGCGGCCCGGGGATCAGTCCGGACCGCGGCCCCGCGTCCCCCAGCTGGGTGCGGGCCAGCGTCCGCATGGTGCCCGCGGCGAGCCGGGTTCCCAGAGGCAGGATCATCCTGGCCGCGGCGAGCGCGTCGGCCGGTGCCAGTCCACAGCGCCAGGGCACTCCCGCGGCGAGGTGGGTGTCGGTGGGATGGGCGGGATCGCGCAGCAGCAGGGCTTGGAGGTCCTCGACGGAGGTGCGCAGCAGCGCCGGTGCGCCGGGGTGGTCGCCCGAGGCGCGGGCGGAGGCCAACGCACTTGGCGTCGAAGCACGACCGCCCACCGCCCTGCCTTGTCCCGTTCCGTCGGACCGCACGCGCAGTTCCACGCTCGCGCTGCCTCCCGGTGGCAGCTCGAACTCCCAGCGCAGCAGGCCCGCGGAGGCCAGGGCGTCGGTGGGTGGCGGGGTGGCCGTGACGGCCGAGCTCACCGCGTCGCCGGTCCAGCGCAGGCCGGAGTCGTGGACGCTGGCGGGCAGTTCGCGACCGGCGGCGCCGGCGGCGATGGTGCCCAGGTCGGCCAGGTCCGTGCCCAGGGCCACCTCGACCGGGAGGCGCAGGGGACGGGTGGCCGCGCTGCGTAGGGTGATCCGCTCGGTTCCGTCGGCGTGCCGGACACGCTCGACGACGACGTCCGGGTCCGGGCCGGCGTCCGGGAAGGCTCGGAGCGTCCCGACGAAGCGCGCCCGGTCCGCGCCGGTCATCCCGGCGTGCACGGGAACGGGTTCGCGTCCGGCGACTCGCACTTGGCATCGGGCGAGCACACGGCGTCCCGCTCTGTAGAAGCCCTCCAGTCCGCGACCGGTCAGTTGCCCCTGCTCGGTGGAGATGGCGAGTGCGGGGAGGGCCACGCAGATCAGGGCGGTGTGCGTGGGGGGCAGGTCGATGGGTCGGCGGGGTGGTGGGGGCACGGCTGCCGCTGCGGTGCGGTGGGCCGTGGCCGCGGGCGGCGGGGTTGTGCTCGGCGCGCCGAGCGGGGGCGTGTCCGGGGCCTGTTGGACCCGGGAGGCTGTTGCGCCTGACACACCTGAGGGCGGGCGATGGCTGCCGTCCGGACGTGGATCGTCGGTCGCGCTCCCTCGACGCGGCTCGGCGTGCTCCGGGACGGAGGACGGTTCGGGCCAGGGGCCGGGTGAGCGGTCGTGGTGGGTGGCGGAGGGAGGAGTCGGCTGGTGCATGGGGCGGCTTCCTCTGCGCTCTGCGTACCTGGGGCGTGTTCGGCGCCGGGTGGGGGGGTCCGGATGCACATGAACGGGTCGGCGGTGCGGCCCGGCCAGGTGTTCCGCCACCCAGGTGAACGGGGTGACCCTGCTCCGGGTCACGCCCGGAAGCGGGCGACCCCGCCGAACGGGGGCGGTCGGAAGAGACGTGGGCGGTGATCACGCCTCTCCCTCCGATCCGGGATTCGTCCCCTCCTGGCATGCGCCGCCACGTCGTCCCCTGGGTGCGCGCGTGGTCCGGGTCTGTCGCACCGAGCCGGGACGCGTGCTGCCTCCCGGTGTGCGGGGTCGGGGCACCCTCGCCGTGGGGGGACGGCCGGCCCCGCTGCGCGGTCGTACCTTCGGACGGTCCGCGGACCTCCGCAGCGAGGTTCCGTTCTGTTCCCCGGGTGCGTCGGTGGCAGGTCGCGGCAGTGAGGTGTCAGCCGGTGCCTTCGACGGCTCATCGGCCGGGGCGATATTCGGTGCGGCGTCCGAAGCGGTGTCCGGAGCGGCGGTCTGCGTGCGGCACCAGGGGTCACCTTCCGCGGTGGGAGCGCTGTCCGTGGCGGAAGTCTTCTCCGTACCGGCAGTCTTCTCCGTACCGGAAGCACTGTCAGTGGCAGAGGTACCGTCGGCAGGCGGAGTCTTCGTCCCCTCTGCCGCGCGTTCGGCCCGGAGGCAGCGGCGGACCGACTCCGGGTCGAGTCCTTCGTTACAGGCCTGGTGGAGCAAACGGGCGAACAGGTAGTCGGGATCCGCAGCAAGGGCCATGGCGAGTGCCTCGCGGGCCTCCAGTTCGTCGCCCATGGACCAGGCGACCCAGCCGGCGAGGGTGAGCGGCGGCGCGGCGTGTTCGCTGTAGGGACCGACGCAGCGGCGGGCCAGGGCTCGCCACAGGCGCAGGGCCGGGGCAGCCTCGTCGCCCTCCATCCACGCGGCCGCCCGGTCGCGGGTCGAACGGTCCTGGAGGCCGAGAATGATCCGGGCCGCCTCGTCATGGGCGAGCAGGTCGTCGTCGCGGAGGTCCGCCGTGAGGGTGCCGGACACCGGTCGTGCCGCGGCAAGGCGGTTCATGAGGCGCTCCGCCAGTTCGAGGGTCTCCCCCGCGACGTCCGCCCGGCTCGAGTCGTCGAGGATCCGTGGGACCAGGGCCATGCCCGCGGTGTCGAGGGCGACCTCCTGTTCCAGTGCCGCCCCGGTCTCCCACGGAAGCAGCCGGGCCCGCAGTTCCCGCAGGGTGCCGCGCACTTGGAGGCCGGCGTAGGTGGCGGCCGCGGCCAGCACCGAGGTGCCGGGCAGCCCCATGGGGGTGCCGGCGGCCGGGCAACATCCTTCGTCCACGCAGCAGTAGGACCAGAAGCGGCCTTCGGAGATGCACAGGGCCTCGATCACCGGTACGTCGAGGTGGCCGCATTCGACGCGCAGCTTCTGGACCAGCGGGCGCAGTCGTTCCACGACCTGTCGGCCGGTCTCGCCGCGAGCGGGTTCCTGACAGACGTAGGCCACGATCTGTTCGGGGCGGGCGCCCCGGCGTTCGCTGCCCGTCACCAGGCCGTGGGCCAACTGTCGTGCCGCGGAGGGCCAGTCGTCGGAGTTGGCGGGGACGCCGAGCCGGGCCCGTCCGCCGAAGCGGCCACGTCCGTCCCGGTCCTGCAGGGCGACCAGGACGATGCTGTCCTCGGGGCGGTAGCCCAGCAGGTACGGGAGCGCGTCGGCGAGTTCGGCCGGGGTGCGCAGCGTGACCTGCTGCCGCTTGTCGTTGCCTTCGTACGCGGTGCACTCGGCTTGGTTCGCAGGGTGTGCCTGATGCCCTGTGATGTCTCCGTTTTCGGGGTTTCCAGCGGTTTCGCCGTGATTCGTCATGCGAAGACGATCTCGCGGATTGCGAATCTCCGCTTGAGCCTGTGGATAACTCAGAACAGGGACATGGCAATTCAAGAGCGACGGCAGATTCGGCGGGCACCCGCTGCAAGCGCTCAGCCCGCTGCTCAGCCCGCCGCGGCGAGGACCAGAGGAAGAACCTCCCCACTGCCCGCCTGACGCAACAGCCGAGCCGCGACCGCCAGCGTCCAGCCGGAGTCGGTGAAGTCGTCCACGAGCAGCACCGGACCGCGAGAGTCCGCCAGGGCTCCGGCCAGTTCCCCGGACACACTGAACGCCCCCGACAGCGCCCGAAGCCGTTGCGCCGAGTTGCTGCGGCGCACCGAGTGCGCACCACCCGGGCCCGTGTAGGTCAGCGTGCCGAGCAGGGGCAGCCGCCCGATGTCCGCGACGCCCTGGGCCAGGGTGCCCACCAGTTGTGGCCGTGACAGGGACGGCACCGCCACGACCCCGACGGGCCGCGCCGACGCCTCGGACGCCCATCCTCCGGGTGACCGTGCCCAGTCGGCGAGGACCGCGACCGCGGCGCGCAGCACGTCCTCGGGGACCGGACCGTCCGCCGCGTTCTCGGCCAGCAGCGGGCGCAGCCGGTTTCCCCACCCGATGTCGGAGAGCCGTCCGAGGGCGCGTCCGGTGGAGCACTGCTCCCCGGCCGGGATGCGGCCCTTGACGTCGATGCCCAGCGCGGGCATGCCCGTGGGCCACATGCGCCGTGGTTCGACCTCCACACCGGGCCGGTCCAGCTCCTGGGCCGCCCCGGTCAGCGCCTCCGCCGTGACGCTCGGGTCCGCCCAGGGGCCGGCGCAGTTGTCACAGCGGCCGCACGCGGTCGCGCCTTCGTCGTCCAGTTGCCGACGCAGGAACTCCATGCGGCAGCCGGCCGTGGCGGCGTATTCGCGCATAGCCTGCTGTTCGGCCGCGCGCTGCCGCGCCACCCACGCGTAGCGATCGGTGTCGTAGACCCACTCCGCTCCCGTGGCGATCCAGCCACCCTTGACCCGCTTGACCGCTCCGTCGACGTCGAGCACCTTCAGCATGGTCTCCAGCCGGGTGCGCCGCAGTTCCACGACCGCCTCCAGGGCGGGCACGGACAGCGGCCGTCCGGCTCCGGCGAGGGCCGACAGGGTCTGACGGACCTGGGCCTCGGGCGGGAAGGCGGTGTCGGCGAAGTAGCGCCAGATCGCCTCGTCCTCCTTGCCCGGCAACAGCAGGACGTCGGCGTGGGCGACGCCTCGCCCCGCACGGCCCACCTGCTGGTAGTAGGCGATCGGCGAGGACGGCGAACCCAGATGCACCACGAAGCCCAGGTCGGGCTTGTCGAACCCCATCCCGAGGGCGGAGGTCGCCACCAGCGCCTTCACCCGGTTGTTGAGCAGGTCCTCCTCCGCCTGGAGCCGGTCGGCGTTCTCCGTGCGACCGGTGTAGGAGGAGACCGGGAAGCCTCGCTGCCGGAGGAAGGCGGTGGCCTCCTCGGCCGCGGCGACGGTGAGGGCGTAGATGATCCCGGAACCCGGCAGTTCGTCCAGGTGCTCGGCGAGCCAGGCCAGACGGTGTGCGGCGTCGGGCAGTTGGACCACGCCGAGCCGCAGGCTCTCCCGGTCCAGTGGGCCGCGCAGCACCAGGGCCTCACCGGCCCCGGTGCCGAGTTGCTCGGCGACGTCGGCCGTGACACGCGCGTTGGCGGTCGCGGTGGTGGCCAGGACGGGCACGCCGGGAGCGAGTTCCGCCAGCATCGCCCGCAGCCGGCGGTAGTCGGGGCGGAAGTCGTGCCCCCAGTCGGAGATGCAGTGCGCTTCGTCGACCACGAGCAGTCCGGTCGTGGCGGCGAGTTTGGGGAGCGTGTGGTCACGGAAGTCCACCGAGTTCAGCCGCTCCGGGCTGACCAGGAGGACATCGGTCTCGCCGCGCTCCACCTCCTCGTGGATGGTGTCCCACTCCTCGGGGTTGGCGGAGTTGATGGTGCGCGCCCGGATGCCGGCGCGCCCGGCCGCTTCGACCTGATTGCGCATGAGTGCCAGCAGCGGCGAGACGATCACCGTGGGGCCGGAGCCGCGTCGGCGCAGCAGAGCGGTGGCGACGAAGTACACGGCCGACTTGCCCCAGCCCGTGCGCTGCACCACCAGGGCGCGTCGGCGCTCCCGCACCAGGGCGGCCACCGCCTGCCACTGGTCCTCTCGCAGGCGCGCAGATCCTTCCGGAGCGCCGACCAGCTGGCTGAGGATGGCATCGGCTTCGGCGCGGAGTTCCACTTCGTCCATGGCTCCATGCAACCCGATGGCACTGACAGTCAGCCACTCCGCCCCGCGCGAGGTGCGTCCCGCCGGCAGGGGCGGCCGTCACTCTCGGTTCACATGCGACCGTTCTTCGGTGATCCCGAATCGCGACGGTTCGATCGGGATACCGTACGGATCCGGGGGTAGACCGAATCAGGTCATCACCAGCCGGACCCTCGGGGCCCGAGCACCCGGGCGGCGGGCAGAACCGACCAATCGCCACCATGGGGTCGACTCGCGAGACAACTTCCCCGCCCCAGGCGTTCCCAGGTGGCACACGGGGTAGGGATATTAGACCCATACCTTCACGTATCGGTCAGTCACTCCAATTGCTCGTTGCCGCAACTCAGTTCGGCAGGAAGAATTGAAGTCCGCTCCCCGCACGGCTCGCCCTTGGTCCGGCAGGGCTCCACTGTGGTGCGCGCTCCCCCGATTCCATTCCGCCCTCAGTGTGGGCGCGTAGCCGAAGGGAGGACCGTGACCTTCGGATTCGCTCCGTCCCCCGCGGCATCCACGTCGACCTCCACCGACCCGTCCGCCGCCACAGTGGGCCGCATGCTGGAGCCCGCCGAATGGGCCTCCGCCGGAATTCCCCTGCTGCGCAACCCCCGTGAGGTCGTCAGCGGGCTGCACTCCCGGCACCGCCCGAGACCGGCGACGGCGATCGTGGCCGTGCTCGACCCGGACGAGCACATCAGGGCCAGCGCCTCGTTCACGCGCCGCACGGCGCAGGCCGACGGCTGGATGTTCCGCAACATCCTCCTCGACCAGCTGCGCCGGGTGATCCCGCACGACCTGCGCCGCCGCACACCCGTGCGTACCGCCGTCCTGTTGTACTGCCGCGACGGCGACGCGCGCTGGACACCGGAGGACGGGGCGTGGATGTGGGGACTGCGTGACGCCTGCACCCTGCACGGACTGCGCTGCGGCGCGTACGTCACGCTGACGAGGGACGGCTGGCAGGTGCTCGGAGAAGGGCGTGGCGGCCGGCGTCCGAGCCTGGACTCGACGCCGGAGCCCTTCGCCACCTCCGAGTCACCGCCCCCGCTGCCTCGCACGGGCGGAGCGACCTCGGAGCTCATGCGCCGCGTCGCGGCACGCTGAAACCTCTGGCACAGACCACCCTGGCGGAACGTTTCCCCCTGCTGTCACGGAGGACACCAGGGGCTCACACGTCCCGCCGCGCTGCGCGGAACACCGGCAGCCCCACGGACACCGACCGCCTCGCGCGCCGACACACCTCATCGGGGAGGCCGACACCGTCGGCCGAGTCGGCGCCGTGCGGACGGGGATTCGACCGCGCAGGGCGAATTGCCCACCGTGCTGGTACCGCCGCGGCGATGGACCGCCGTCGGCCCGCCTCCGGAGGAACCGGAGGCGGCTCAGACGCCCGCGCCGAGCACCGAGTTTATCTCCTGCGGGTCGCCGCAGACGATCAGCAGGGTGTCGGCCCGGCCGAGGGCCAGGGGCAGCGCGGTCGCGGCTGCGCCGGACCCGCCGTTGACGGCGACCACGACGACGGCACGCTTGGCCGCACGCCCGGCGACGGCGGCGTCCGCGTAGAAGACGTCGTCGCCCGCGTCGTGCTGGGCCCAGTAGGAGGCTTCGCCGAAGGACAGCTCGTGGGCGGCCCACGGGTGCTGCTCCCCGGTGGTGACCACCAGGACGTCACCGGGGGTACGACCTGACTCCAGCAGCAGGTCCACGGCCTCCTCGGCAGCGTCGAGCGCACCCTCGGCGGAGGCCGGGATGAGCTGGATCTGCGGGGTGGCCGCGACCGGTGCTGCGGCGGCCGGACCGGACGGTCCGGGCTTGGCTGCGGTCAGGTCACGGGGCGTGCGTTGCACGGGCGCCGTGGGCCGCGGGGGCCCGGGGCGACCGGGACGCGACGGAGCCGCGGGACGCGGACCGGGTACGGGACGGGGGGTCGGCGCGGTGCGGCCACTGGCCGGCGTGACGCGGGGACCCTGGGCACTCTCGTGAATCTGAGGCTCCTCGGGAATGAGAGGCATGGGCTGATATCTATCAAACGTTGGTGCGGCTCACGTGAACGGGTGGCACATGAGTGCGAACGGAACGGTCAGAAGTCGAAGCCGAGCTGTCCCTCGATCTCCGGAACGCTCCGCTCCGCCCAGCTGCGGGCCTTCTTGAGATGCCGCCACTGGGGCAACGCATCAAGATACGCCCACGACAACCGGTGGTACGGGGTGGGTCCCCGCTCCTCCAGCGCGGCCTTGTGCACGGGGGACGGATACCCGGCATTGTCCGCAAAACCGAAGTCTGCATGGTCGATACCCAGTTCGGCCATCATTTTGTCGCGCTGAACCTTGGCGATCACCGAAGCCGCCGCGACCGCCACGCACGACTGGTCACCCTTGATGACAGTACGGACCTGCCAGGGTGCGCCGAGGTAGTCGTGCTTGCCGTCGAGGATGACGGCGTCCGGCCGGACCGGCAGCACCTCCAGAGCCCGTACCGCGGCCAGGCGGAGCGCCGCCGTCATCCCCAGTTCGTCGATCTCCTCGGGCGAGGCATGCCCCAGGGCGTATGACGTCACCCACTTCTCGAGCTCCTGGGCGAGCACAGTGCGCCGCTTGACGGTGAGCAGCTTGGAATCGGTGAGTCCTTCGGGGGGCCGGCGCAGTCCGGTGACCGCCGCACAGACGGTGACGGGTCCGGCCCAGGCGCCGCGCCCCACCTCGTCTACACCGGCAATGACCTTCGCTCCGGTCGTGGCGCGCAGTGAGCGCTCGACGGTGTGAGTGGGTGGTTCGTACGGCATGGCGCCCATAGCCTACGCCGCCCGGATCACCCGGCGACACCCCGGTTTCCCTCAACGCCCCCAGCACCTCCATGTCCGGGCCTCAACCCTCTCTCGGCCTGAGCAGGGGCAGCATGAGCTGATCGATCATCTCTGCCAGCTCCTCGTCACCCCATTCGCTTCCGCACATCTTTGACCTGTACATCATCATGGCCGGAATGGCGTCGAAGACACATCCGTTGGCAGCATCGGACCGCACCTCACCCCGTTCGATCCCACGGGTTATGACCTCCCGCAGCAGCCGGAGCGTAGGCTCCACCACACCGCTGAAGATCACACTGTGGAAACGTTCGGCCTGCCGCTGATCGCACTCGTGAATGACGGCACGGAGCGCGAAACCGGGGCGGGAGTACATGGCCTCCCGGGCCAGACGGCACAGCGCCAGCAGGTCGTCCCGCACACTGCCCAGGTCCGGCACTCCGTCGATACGGGGCAGTCCGGCCTGCAGCGCGTCGGCGACGAGGTCCTCCTTGGAGGGCCAGCGGCGATAGACGGCGGCCTTGCCGGTCTGAGCCCCGGCGGCGACCCCCTCCATCGTGAGGCCGTTCCAGCCGACCGTACTGAGCTGTTCCAGTGCGGCATCGAGGATGGCGCGTTCGAGCACGGCGCCGCGCCGGCGCAGCGAGGCGGCCCGAGCGGGGGCGGCCGTCCAGCGCGAGGTAACCATCAGCATCTCCAGCGAGCAAAGGAGCGGGTATTTCAGGGAGTTGGGGAGACTGCGCGGCGGCGAAAGCGGGGAGCGCCGCGCGGGGACAAGCCAAGTGAACGCTTGCGTTCACTAGTACGGACTCACTACCGTTGAAGCGACAGTGAACGCAAGCGTTCACTAAGGCACTTGTGGGGGACCCATAGTGACAACCTCTCAGTTGACTCAGGACCAGAAACCAGGCGCGGCCCGACGGCCGGGCCGTCCCGGCATAGCTCTCACCGTCATCGCGGCCTGCCAACTCATGGTGGTACTCGACGCGACGATTGTGAACATCGCACTCCCGCACATTCAAGACGCGCTCAAGTTCAGCACCACCGACCTCACCTGGGTCGTCAGTTCGTACACGCTGACCTTCGGCGGTCTGCTGCTGCTCGGCGGACGAGCCGGAGACATCCTCGGCCGGCGCCGGGTCTTCATGACCGGCATCCTGCTCTTCACCTTCGCCTCGCTGCTCGGCGGACTGGCCCAGGAACCCTGGCAGTTGCTGGCCGCGCGCGTGCTCCAGGGCGTGGGGGGCGCGATCGCTTCGCCGACCTCGCTCGCGCTCATCACCACGACGTTCCCCGAAGGCCCCGAACGGAACAGGGCTTTCGGTGTCTTCGCCGCCGTCTCCGCGGGCGGCGGAGCGATCGGACTGCTGGCCGGCGGCATGCTGACCGAGTGGCTCGACTGGCGATGGGTGTTGTTCGTCAACGTCCCGATCGGTGTTCTGATCGCCGTACTCACCCCGATGTACATCAACGAGTCGGAACGGCACACCGGGCGCTTCGACATCGCGGGGGCGATGACCTCGACCCTGGGTATGGCCTCCCTCGTCTACGGGTTCATCAGGGCGGCCGACGAGGGCTGGCGGGACAGCCTGACCATCGGGTCCTTCGCCGCCGCCGTGGCTCTGCTGCTGGCCTTCGCGTTCATCGAGACACGGGCCAAGGAGCCGATCACCCCGCTGCGGATGTTCGCCGACCGCAACCGTTCGGGCACGTATGTGATCATGCTTAGCCTGGCCGCGGCGATGTTCGGCATGTTCTTCTACATCGTGCTCTTCGTGCAGAACGTACTGGGGTACACCCCGATCGAGGCGGGTCTCGCCTTCCTCCCGGTGACGGTGGTGATCGCTCTCGGTGCCGGCCTGTCGCAGCGGTTCCTGCCGGTGCTGGGCCCGAAGCCGTTCATGCTCACCGGCTCGGCCCTCGTGGTGGTGGGCCTCGCCTGGCAGTCCCTCATCGACGCCGACAGCTCCTACGTCGAGGGCGTGTTGGGTCCGATGCTGCTGTTCGGCTTCGGCATGGGGCTGAACTTCGTGACCCTCACGATCACCGCGGTGTCGGGTGTCGCCCAGCACGAGGCGGGCGCGGCGTCCGGGCTGCTCAACACCACTCAGCAGGTCGGCGGATCGCTCGGCCTGTCCATCCTGACCACGGTGTTCGGGTCGGCCAGCAAGGACGAGGCGGAGAAGCAACTGCCACAGTTCATGGCCGACGCCTCGCCGGAGCAGAAGGCGCAGTTCGCCGAGACGCAGCAACTGCCCGCTCCGTGGGGGCACGAGGTGCTCACCCAGGGCATCTCGATGGGCTTCGTGGCCGCGGCCGCGATGGGTGTCCTCGCCCTGGCCACCGCATGGTTTGTGATCAAGGTCCGCAAGAGCGATCTGGAAGCCCTGTCGGGGACGGCCGGCCCGATCGCCGGCTGATCGACGCGGCACCGCACAAGGCAGCGGACGGCCGGACCCCGCCCAGGACACCGGCGGCGACAACGACGGCCCGGCCGTCCGCACCCACCCCAGCGCCCCGAGAATCAGCACTGCCACCACGTACACGTCCATCCGTCCACCCCCGTAGCCCTTGCGCACCCCGGCCGTATGCGTCCATGGACCACACAGCGGATATCGGGAGAACGAGCGGGTCATCACGGAGAGTTCCCGACGAACACAGAGAGTTCTGAATCTGTCGTCAACGGCCGACCCGGACTCCCCGAACCACCCGTGCAGCGCAGGACAGCGGGCCCGGGCCAGGCCCGACAGCCCGCCACGTCAGGCCTGCGGAACCCACCCGGGCAGCGCCTCGGTCCGCTCCACCCACGCGGCCGGCGGAGCCCCCGCCTTACCGGCGGCCAGCACGCCGCCCACGATGGCGCAGGTGGTGTCGACGTCGCCGCCAACCTGGGCGGTGGTCCAGAACGCCTGCTCGTAGTCGCCCAGGGAGCGCGCCGCGGACCACAGTGCGAAGGGAACGGTGTCATGAGCCGTCGTCCGGCGGCCGCACCCCAGCACGGCCGCGACGGTGGCGGCATCCGCGTAGTCCAGCATGTCCCTGGCCCGGCGCAGCCCCGCGCCCACGGCGCTCTTGGGAACAAGCGCGATCACGCCGTCGAGGAGGTCCTCCGCACGGGGCGGCCCGCCGGGCGCACCGGCAAGCGCCGCGGCGGCGGCGACCGCCATCGAGCCGACGACCGCCTCACGGTGCTGGTGCGTGGGGTACGCCGAGATCTCGGCCTGGTGGGTGGCCTGCTCGGGGTCGTCCGCGTACCAGGCGCCCAGGGGGGCGATCCGCATGGCCGCGCCGTTGCCCCAGGAGCCCTGGCCCTTGAAGAGCCCGGCCGCCAGCTCGCGCCAGTCGCCGCCCTCCCGGACCAGCCGCAGCAGGCGGTTGACGGCGGGGCCGTATCCGCGGTCGAAGTCGTGGTGCTCGGCGAAGGAGCGGGCGAGGGCGTCCTGGTCGATGCGGTGGTGGGCGGCGAGGACGGCGACCACGGAACAGGCCATCTCCGTGTCGTCGGTCCACTGCCAGGATCCGGCCGGCAGCTCGCGGCGCTTGAGCAGCGGGTAGTTCACCGGCACGAAGAACTGGGAGCCCAGCGCATCGCCCGCCGACAGTCCGCGCAGGCTGGCAAGGGCGCGCTCCAGGCGCCCGTCGGGTGAGGAATCTGCGGTCATCGCTCTGCCACTCTATCCGGTGATTCCGTACGGTTCCGGATCTCGCCAGCGTTCGAAAGGCCGGTCAAGCACGTACTTGCCGTCGTCCCCGAGAACGAGCATGCGCACCTCCGCGTTCCCGGGGTTCGACAGGGACTCGAATTCCGCGACCGTCCAGTGGAACCACCGCATGCAGAACAGGCGCATCGCCAGGCCGTGGGTCACCAGAAGTACGTTCGGCGGATGGTCGGGGGCCTCGAAGCTGCGGTACAGGCTCTCCAGGAAGCCGCCGACCCGGTCGTACACATCGGCACCGGACTCGCCCTGGGCGAAGCGGTAGAAGAAGTGGCCGTAGGCGTCCCGGTATGCCTTCTGGAGGCGCACGTCGTCGGGGTCCTGCCAGTTTCCCCAGTCCTGCTCCCGCAGCCGGGGTTCCTCGCGCACCCGTATGAGTTCCGGGTCCAGGTGAAAGGCGCGCAGTGTCTCGTGGGTGCGGCGGTAGGGCGAGACGTAGACGCTGACCGGGTCGCGGCCGAGTGTCTCGCGCAGCCGTTTACCCGTCTCCTCGGCCTGCCGCCAGCCCCGCTCCGTCAGGGCCAGCGCGTGGTCGGGTTCGCGCTCGTACACGGTGTCATCAACATTGCCGGTTGACTCGCCGTGCCGGACAAGGATGATGCGCCGTGGTCGTGCCATGCCAAAACCCTAGATCCAGTGACGGCCGATCGAGCACCCATACGGGCTCCATACGGCGTAGGTCACATATTTCCCGGAGTGGCCCGCCCGGGAACGGGAGTGATGATCACACCGTCCAGGTCGGTTCCATCTGCACTATGTCGCCGGTCAGGGCTGCCACGTCGGCCTCCGTCTGCGCCCGCAGGGCCAGCCGCTCGATGCGTTCGGTCCGGTACTTGCCGTGTTCGGCCGCCGACATCCACATCGACAGTACGAGGAACTCATGGCCCGGCGCCTCGCCGAACAGGCCGCGGACCATACCGGGCGACCCCGCCATGGCGGGGTTCCACACCTTTTCCTGCATCAGGGTGAAGTGCTCGGCGCGCTCCTCGTGCACCCGGCAGTGGGCGACCCGGAGCAGGTCGGCGTCGGTGAAGCGGGGCTCGAAGCCGGTCTTCACGTCGAAGCGGTAGTCGAAGAGTTTGACCTGGGTGTCCTTGAACGTGCCCGACTGGGACGCCGCCAGCCGGTCGTGCGAGCGCGCCATGAAGGAGTCGTAGAAGGCCCGGCTCTCCCAGAAGGAGAAGATGTGCGCGACCCCCGATCGGCTCCGGCTCCAGCCGCCGCCCTGTCCCCGAAACCCCGGCTCCCCCAGAAGCCCCGCCCATTTCCGCTGCCCCCGCTCGAAACCGCGGCGGTCCACCACGGTGCAGCGAATCCACTTGACCAGCACCGCGCCATCGTACGGCCATGGGCGGGCCATCGGCCGCCCTCGCTGCGAGAGCTGCCCGCCGCGGGCATGCGCGTGCGTGGCAGGATGGGCAATCGGCCTTTTCTGTCGGGCAGTTCAGGTCATACGCACAGGGCGAACGGGGAAGGGGAGTCTGGTGAACGGCCTCAACAAGGGGATCCGTAAGGTCGAGATCGCACTGAAATGGGACCCTAGTCAACCGGGGCAGCCGCCCACCGACCTGGATCTCGTCGCCGCCACCTATCTGGCGAGCGATCCCTATGGCGATCCGGCCTTCGTCGTGCACTTCGACAGCCGGTCCCCCGACGGCACGATCTATCTCAACCGCGACAGCAAGGACGGCAAGGGCTTCGGCTGGGACGAGGTCATGACGGCGGAGCTCAACCGGCTCGACGGCCGGTACGCACGCGTGGTGGTCGGCGTGGTCATACAGCAGCGGTCGGTGCGCCGCACTTTCGTCAGCGTCACCAACCCCGGTCTGCGCATCCGCGAGGGCCACAACGACCTGGTCACGGACGACTTCGGCAGCGTCCTGGGCTCCACCGCGGCCGCCGTCGCGGAGTTCGCCCGCCAGGAGGACGGCAGTTGGGACCTCCACCCGGGGCTCCACGGTTTCGAGGACGACCCCGCGGTCTTCACGCGGGTCATGGGCAAGGCCCACCAAGCCTGACCGCACCGAACGACAAGGGAGGGGCGCCGACGGATTCGTCGGTGCCCCTCCTCGTCAGGGTCTACCTGTCAGGCAGGAACGTTCCCCTGCCCCGCGGTCAGCTGCAGCCGCTGGTCGAACCGCAGCCCTCGCAGATGTAGCAGGAACCGGCCCGCTGCATCTTCGTGCCGCAGGAGAAGCACAGCGGGGCGTCGGCCTGGATGCCCAGCTGCATCTCCACCAGCTCGGCGCTGGTGTGGGCCTGCTTCGGGGCCGGCTTGACTTCCTCGACCTCGATCTTCGGCGCGGCGACGGCCTTCAGCTCCTGGGTACGGGGAGCGGACTGGGCCAGGCCCTCGACGTCGACCTCGTCGTCGGCCGGCTCGTACGAACCGGTCTCCAGGTGACGCTGACGCTCCTCGGCCGAGTGGATGCCGAGCGCGGAGCGCGTCTCGAAGGGCAGGAAGTCCAGCGCCAGGCGGCGGAAGATGTAGTCGACGATCGACTGCGCCATCCGCACGTCCGGGTCGTCCGTCATGCCGGCCGGCTCGAAGCGCATGTTGGTGAACTTCGAGACGTACGTCTCCAGCGGCACGCCGTACTGGAGGCCGACGGAAACCGCGATGGAGAAGGCGTCCATCATGCCCGCGAGGGTCGAGCCCTGCTTCGACATCTTCAGGAAGACCTCGCCGAGACCGTCGTCCGGGTAGGAGTTGGCGGTCATGTAACCCTCGGCGCCGCCGACGGTGAAGGACGTGGTGATACCGGGACGGCCCTTCGGGAGGCGCTTGCGGACCGGACGGTACTCGATGACCTTCTCGACCGTCTCGCGGATGGCCGCCTCGGCCTTCTGCGTGACCTCGGTCTTCTCCTTCTCCTTGGTCTTCGCGGAGAGGGGCTGGCCGACCTTGCAGTTGTCGCGGTAGATGGCGAGCGCCTTGACGCCCAGCTTCCACGCCTCGAAGTAGATCTCCTCGACCTCTTCGACGGTGGCCGCCTCGGGCATGTTGACCGTCTTGGACAGCGCGCCGGAGATCCACGGCTGGATCGCGGCCATCATGCGGACGTGGCCCATCGCGGAGATGGAGCGCTCACCCATGGCGCAGTCGAAGACCTCGTAGTGCTCCGGCTTGAGGCCGGGGGCGTCGACGACATTGCCGTGCTCGGCGATGTGGGCGACGATCGCCTCGATCTGCTCCTCCTGGTAGCCCAGGCGGCGCAGGGCCTGCGGCACGGTGCCGTTGACGATCTGCATCGAGCCGCCGCCGACCAGCTTCTTGAACTTGACCAGGGCGAGGTCGGGCTCGAGGCCGGTGGTGTCGCAGGACATCGCCAGACCGATGGTGCCGGTCGGGGCGATGACGGACGCCTGGGAGTTACGGAAACCGTTCTTCTCACCGAGGCGCAGCACGTCCTGCCAGGCCTCCGTGGCGGCGGCCCAGATCGGCGTGTCCAGGTCGTCCATGCGGACGGCCTTGGTGTTCTCGTCGGAGTGCTGCTTCATGACCCGCAGGTGCGGCTGGGCGTTGCGGGCGTAGCCGTCGTAGGGGCCGACGACCGCGGCGAGCTCCGCCGAGCGGCGGTACGAGGTACCGGTCATCAGGGAGGTGATGGCACCGGCGAGGGCACGGCCGCCGTCGGAGTCGTAGGCGTGGCCGGTCGCCATCAGCAGCGCGCCCAGGTTGGCGTAGCCGATGCCGAGCTGGCGGAAGGCGCGGGTGTTCTCGCCGATCTTCTGAGTCGGGAAGTCCGCGAAGCAGATGGAGATGTCCATCGCGGTGATGACGAGCTCGACGACCTTGGCAAAGCGCTCGGCGTCGAAGGACTGGGTGCCCTTGCCGTCGTCCTTCAGGAACTTCATCAGGTTCAACGAGGCGAGGTTGCAGGACGTGTTGTCCAGGTGCATGTACTCGCTGCAGGGGTTCGAGCCGTTGATCCGGCCGGACTCCGGGCAGGTGTGCCAGTGGTTGATGGTGTCGTCGTACTGGATGCCCGGGTCGGCGCAGGCCCAGGCCGCCTCGGCCATCTTGCGGAACAGTGCCTTGGCGTCGACTTCCTCGATGACCTCACCGGTCATACGAGCACGGAGCCCGAACTTGCCGCCCTGCTCGACCGCCTTCATGAACTCGTCGTTCACACGAACGGAGTTGTTGGCGTTCTGGTACTGGACGGACGTGATGTCGTCGCCGCCCAGGTCCATGTCGAAGCCCGCGTCGCGCAGGGCGCGGATCTTCTCCTCTTCCTTCACCTTGGTCTCGATGAAGTCCTCGATGTCGGGGTGGTCGACGTCGAGGATGACCATCTTGGCCGCGCGGCGGGTCGCGCCACCGGACTTGATCGTTCCGGCCGACGCGTCGGCGCCGCGCATGAAGGAAACCGGACCGGAGGCGTTGCCGCCGGAGGACAGCAGCTCCTTGGAGGAGCGGATGCGGGAGAGGTTCAGGCCGGCACCGGAGCCGCCCTTGAAGATCATGCCCTCTTCCTTGTACCACTCGAGGATCGACTCCATGGAGTCGTCGACGGAGAGGATGAAGCAGGCGGAGACCTGCTGCGGCTGGGGCGTGCCGACGTTGAACCAGACGGGGCTGTTGAAGCTGAAGATCTGGTGCAGGAGGGCATAGGCCAGCTCGTGCTCGAAGATCTCGGCGTCAGCAGGCGAGGAGAAGTACTTGTAGTCCTCTCCGGCCTTCCGGTACGTCTTCACGATGCGGTCGATGAGCTGCCTCAGGCTCACCTCGCGCTGCGGGGTGCCGACGGCACCACGGAAGTACTTGCTGGTGACGATGTTGACCGCGTTCACCGACCAGAAGTCGGGGAACTCGACGCCGCGCTGCTCGAAGTTCACAGAGCCGTCGCGCCAGTTGGTCATGACGACGTCACGGCGCTCCCACTGGACCTCGTCGTACGGGTGCACGCCGGGGGTGGTGTGGATGCGCTCGATGCGCAGGCCCTTGGTGGCCTTGGTGCCCTTGGCGCGGGCACCTCGTGCCGGACCGCTCGCCGTCTCTGTCATGCCGCCTCCCTGTACGGGCAAAACGCCCTGAAGTGCCCCGATGTTCCCGGGCACGGTGTTCTGTCTGGTGTTGCGGGCATCTCTCGCTGCCGCCCGCAACAGGTCTTCGGTCGCCGCCGTACGGCCGGCCCCGGAGCCTGGATCCCCGGTTCCGGTCCGTCGGTCAGTCGGCGTTGTTGGCGGGCACGGGGACCTGTGCAGTCCCTCCGGACCCGCGGTCGCCCTCCTGGCGTCCCGCGCCCGTGTCGTCGCGGTCTTCGTCGTCCGCGGCGGGGCGAACCGTCTGCCTGAGTTCCGTGATGGCTGCCTCGAAGTCCTCCAGCGAGTCGAACGCCCGGTAGACGGAGGCGAATCGCAGATAGGCGACGAGGTCGAGCTCCTGCAGCGGGCCGAGTATGGCCAGTCCCACGTCGTGGGTGGTCAGCTCGGCGCTCCCGGTGGCCCGCACCGCCTCTTCGACCCGCTGGCCGAGCTGGGCGAGTGCGTCCTCGGTGACAGGCCGTCCCTGGCATGCCTTGCGCACACCGTTGATGACCTTGGTACGGCTGAACGGTTCGGTGACTCCGGACCGCTTCACCACCATGAGCGAACACGTCTCCACGGTCGTGAAGCGACGTGAGCAGTCAGGGCACTGGCGGCGCCTGCGGATCGACGTGCCGTCGTCGGTCGTACGGCTGTCGACCACACGGCTGTCGGGGTGCCTGCAGAAGGGGCAGTGCATGAACTCCCAACCCTCCTCACAGCAGACTCAATGGCCTCGCAGGGCCTCATGGGCCCCTCGAAGCAGCCTCAAGCATAGGCCACGGCCGGGGGCCCGGAGACCCGGGGGACCACAACTTCTGGGCTGCTGCCGCAATCCAACCACTAGATGTGGTGATTGGCTCACACATCCACGCCATGCGCGCGTGTCGCACCTCTGCGTGTCCACCGCTCCGGCCCACATCACCCGGACCTCAAGGGTCCGGAGCTCTCGACGCGCCGCCGGCACCGCCGGACCGCGCCTTCCGCGGCAACACGGACGCGCACAGCCGTACCGCTGTGACGCATGCGGAGATACCGTGAGCGCCACAGGGAGGCGTCATGGGACTCCCGCACAGATGGGGGCCGGGTCACGGCCGACGACTCGCCGAATGGCAGACTGGAGCGACGCACCACGAGGCCGTCGCCCGGCGGTGAAGAGTACAGCAAAGGGACTCTCGATCCGCCGGACGCAGCGTTAGCCATACACCCAGACACATGATCACGTCAGGTGAATCGCGGTTTTTCACTCGAACGTGTGTTTGGCGCAACCTTTCGAAAGCAACTACCGTTGTCCAGCAGGGAGACCATCGAGAGGGGCCGACGTGACCACCACCGCAGACAGTGCCACCATCACTGCCCAGGACCGCTCCCAGGGCCGACTCGAGCCGGTGCATGCCATGAACGAAGCCGTGAATCCCGAGGGACACAAGCGTTCCCTCCCAGGCCGACCTCCAGGCATCCGCGCCGACAGCTCGGGACTGACCGACCGGCAGCGCCGAGTCATCGAGGTCATCAGGGATTCGGTGCAGCGTCGCGGCTACCCGCCGTCGATGCGGGAGATCGGCCAGGCGGTCGGCCTCTCCAGCACCTCCTCGGTCGCACACCAGCTGATGGCACTGGAGCGCAAGGGCTTCCTGCGCCGCGACCCGCACCGTCCGCGCGCGTACGAGGTGCGCGGCTCCGACCAGGCCGCCTCGGTGCAGCCCACGGACACCACGGGCAAGCCCGCCGCGTCGTACGTTCCGCTGGTCGGCCGGATCGCGGCCGGCGGCCCGATCCTCGCCGAGGAGTCCGTCGAGGACGTCTTCCCTCTCCCGCGGCAGCTCGTCGGTGACGGTGAGCTGTTCGTCCTGAAGGTCGTCGGGGACTCGATGATCGAGGCGGCGATCTGTGACGGCGACTGGGTCACCGTCCGCCGTCAGCCGGTCGCCGAGAACGGCGACATCGTGGCCGCGATGCTCGACGGCGAAGCCACCGTCAAGCGCTTCAAGCGCGAGGACGGCCACGTCTGGCTGCTCCCGCACAACTCCGCGTACGAGCCGATCCCCGGCGACGACGCGACGATCCTCGGCAAGGTGGTGGCGGTGCTGCGGCGCGTCTGAGCCCCGCGCGCGTCGGACCTCGCCGATCTGACCGGGCCCCGGAACCTCTGCGCCGGTTCCGGGGCCCTGCCCTTTATCCGCACCCGGCCGACAGCCGTATTTCGAGGGGTGGTGGGTCCGTCCCTCGTCGGGGCGGACCCACCACCCCTCACTCGGCTTCGGCCTGCGCCTGAGCCGCCGCGTCGATCGAAGCCAGCGATCTGCGGACCTGATTGCGGTCGGTGGTGTACCAGAAGTCGGGCAGGGACGCCTTCAGATAGCTCCCGTACCGCGCCGTGGCCAACCGCTGATCCAGGACGGCGACCACACCACGGTCCCCCGACGCCCGTACGAGGCGACCGGCGCCCTGAGCCATCAGCAGTGCGGCATGGGTTGCCGCCACCGCCATGAAACCGTTGCCGCCCGCTTCCTCCACCGCCTTCTGGCGTGCGCTCATCAAAGGGTCGTCGGGACGCGGGAACGGGATCTTGTCCATGACGACCAGCTGACAGCTGGGCCCCGGGACGTCCACACCCTGCCACAGTGACAGCGTGCCGAAGAGGCAGGTCTTCGGGTCGGCGGAGAAGTTCTTGATGAGCTCACCGAGGGTCTCCTCGCCCTGGAGGAGGATCGGGTACTCGGGGATGCGGGAGCGCAGTTCCTCGGCCGCGAGCTGGGCGGCCCGCATCGAGGAGAACAGCCCGAGCGTGCGGCCGCCGGCCGCCTGGATGAGTTCCGTCAGTTCGTCGAGCATGTCCGCCCGGTCGCCGTCGCGCGCGGGACGTGCCAGGTGTTTGGCGACGTAGAGGATGCCCTGCTTGGGGTAGTCGAAGGGGGAACCGACGTCGACGCCCTTCCACTGCGGCAACTCATCGCCCTCGGTGCCCTCCGGGGCGAGTCCCAGTGAGGCGCCGACGCCGTTGAAGTCGCCGCCGAGCTTCAGGGTGGCCGAGGTCAGTACGACCGATCGGTCCGTGAAGAGCTTCTCGCGCAGCAGTCCGGAGACCGACATGGGTGCGACGCGCAAGGAGGCGCCGAAGCGGTCGTGGCGCTCGTACCAGACGACGTCCCACTCCGAACCGTTCGTGATCCGTTCGGCCACGTCGTGCACGCTCTCCACGGACGCGAGGGCCTGCTTGCGGACCGCGTCCTCGTCCTGGACGGATTTGTCCCGGGTGGCACCGATCCCGGAGATCACGGTGCGGCAGGCGTCCCGGAGCGCCATGAGCGCGTAGCCGAGGTCCTCGGGGATCTCCTCCAGACGGCCCGGCAGGGCCAGCTCCATCAGCCGCTCGAAGCCCTCGGCGGCGGTCTGGAGCTGATCGGCGGCCTTCTCGTTGACGAGCTTGGCGGCCCTTCGTACGGCGCGGTTGACCTGGCCCGGAGTGAGTTCGCCGGTCGCGACTCCGGTGACACGGGAGACCAGTTCGTGGGCCTCGTCCACGATCAGCACCTCGTGCTGCGGGAGGACCGGGGCGCCTTCGATGGCGTCGATCGCGAGCAGCGCGTGGTTGGTGACGACGACATCGGCGAGCTTGGCCCGCTCGCGGGCCATCTCCGCGAAGCACTCTGCGCCGTAGGCGCACTTCGTGGCGCCCAGGCACTCGCGCGAGGAGACGGACACCTGCGCCCAGGCGCGGTCGGAGACCCCGGGCGTGAGGCCGTCGCGGTCGCCCGACTCTGTCTCGTCGGACCATTCACGCAGCCGCAGGAGGTCCTGGCCCAGTTTGCTCGTCGGTGCGGCCGCCTCGAACTGATCGAAAAGGCCCTCCTCCTCGTCCTGCGGGACACCCTCGTGGAGCCGGTGCAGGCACAGGTAGTTCGATCTGCCCTTGAGCATCGCGAACTCCGGACGGCGGCGCAGCAGAGCATGCAGGGAATCGACCGTGCGCGGAAGGTCCCGCTCCACCAACTGACGCTGGAGAGCCAGGGTGGCCGTCGCCACGACGACCCGCTCCCCGTGGGCGAGGGCCGGAACCAGATAGCCGAGCGACTTTCCGGTTCCGGTGCCGGCCTGGACCAGCAGGTGGGAACCGTCGTCGATGGCCTCCGCGACGGCTTCGGCCATGGTCACCTGGCCGGGGCGCTCCGATCCGCCGACGGCGGTGACGGCAGCGTGCAGGAGTTCGGGGAGTGAGGGCTTCGTCATAGCGCGACCACCCTACGACCTGGCACTGACAAACGGGTGATCGCGGCGGTGCGGGAGGGCTGGAGCAAGAACGGGGTCCTTGGGTGGATGGGTGGCTGTTCTGGTCGGGCCGGACACCATGGGCTGGTTGCGGGGCAGGGCGGCGAGCCAGGTGCGGGCCGAGCGTCGGGCCGAGCACGGGACCGGGCGTTCAGGCCGGATGAGCGATCCCGATACAGGGCCGGATACGGGGCCGGATGGGGACATCGACGCAGGGCCCGGATATCCGCGGGATCTGGATGGGAACCCCGGCGACCCGAGCGGTGTACTTAGAGTGACTTCGCCGCAGCGTGGCGTCACAGAGCATCACGCAAGGCCCGGTCGCGAACCATGAGGGCGGCCCGCTTCGCGGGCAGGTCGACCTCGGCGACGAACCGGAAACCAGCGCTCAGGAAGGCGGAGATGGAAGGGGTGTTGCGAATGTCAGGTTCCGCTACCACGCGTGCGCAGGCGGGGCGCATGTCCAGGGCTCGATCGGCCACGGCTCGGAGAAGGATGGCGCCGAGGCCGCGCCCACGGTCACCGACATCACCGATGAGGAGATGGACTCCCGTGTCATGAGGACGAGCGGGATAGTGGCGGGCCAGCGGGTCGAGGTCCGCCCGGTAGATCTCCCAGTAACTCATGGGCGTGCCGTCCAGCACACCCATGCACGGCACACTGCGCCCGTCTCCCCTGATTTGGGACCGTACATGTTCCTCGGCCACGCTCTGGGGCCCGGCCAGCTCCCAGAACGCGGCCGCGGCCGGGTCGTTCATCCAGCGGCTGAGGAGCAGCAGGTCGTGTGGGATGCGCAGAGGTACGAGGTGGAACACACCCATGTCCGTGGTGATAGGCCCCCAGTCGACAACGCGATCGAGGAGGTCGTCGCCGGTCGGCAGGAGGGAGTCAGGCTCGCCGGGCGTGCCGGGACCATCTTCGCCTCCGCCCTCATCCCGGCCAGCGACAGCATCTGTATCGGTCCGCTCCGTCGCCGCGACGAGTGCCAGGAATTCGTCGGGCAGGCGCAGGTCCAGCGTGTCCTCACTGTCGTCGCCGGTGAATTCACCGGGAACTGTGTCGGTGCCGGCCGAGGCGGCGGGATCGATAACGGCGTCGGTGCTCGCGTCTTTGGGAGGCACGGCGACGCTCCTCTCAGGAGGTGGAGTGGGTCATGGTCCTCGGAAGTGCAGGGGCTGAAGCAGTGAGAAAGCCGAGTCCGCTGGGCTCGGGAGGTACGGGCGACCGCACCTCATGGCTCAGCAGTGGAGGGGGTTGGTGATGGTGACGTAGACGGACTGGGTGTCGACGGGGCCCACGAGTTCGTCCAGGCCGTGCAGTCGCGTGAGGAGGTTGGCCTTGCAGCGAAGGGTGGTCGCGCCCAGCAGACGGTCCGGCAGGGAGGTTCGCAGTCGTCCCTGCCCGGAGGCCGCATCGCGCAGGAAACGGCGGAAGCCGGCGATCAGGAGCCTTTCGTCGGCGAGCCCTTGGGAACCGAACGCGCCGATCAGGCCGAACACGTTGTTGATGGCGAGGTAGTAGGTGAAGCGTTCGTCGGTCACCTCGTCGGAGACGAAGGTGTCGCTGTGCTTGCCGATGCCGGGCATACGGGCGTCAAGTTCGGCGCGGCGGGACTCACGGAAGTAGTAGCCCTGGTTGTCGCGGTAGCGGCCGCCAGCGGGCCAGCCGTCGGGGTCCAGCAGAACCAGGGTGTTCTGCTGGTGGGCCTCCAGGGCGATGCCGGCCTCGGCGTCCAGCCAGAGAACCGGTCGGACGACGTGTTCGAGGTAGCGCAGGAACCACTCGGTGGACACGGCTCCGACGGAGCGACCCGTCCGTGTGGCCAGGCGGGTCACCAGCTCCGCCAGACGGGATCTCCAGACCGTCCGAGAAGCTGGCCGGCCGCCCGGGGCATCGGAGGCATCGGCAGGCAGGGCGGACGGCGGCACAACGGGTGCGGAGGTGGCAGGCGCTGAGGAGGGCTGGGCGGGGGGCGGTACGGAAGGCTGGGTGGTTCGTGGTCGGGGCGAGATCAGTCCGGCGACGCAGGAGACGTCGGCGGCGGGGTGGAAGGGGTTGTGCCTGATCATCACGTCGAGTCCAGGGACCGGCTGCCCCTGGGGGTCGTCGACGGCGAGCCAGGCCGGGTCGCGGACGATGTCGAAGTCGGGGTGGGCCGCCCTCCACTGCTTGGACAGGCCGGCCCGCAGAAGGCGGTGAACCTCGACGCCGCGGTGCAGTTCCTTGCGGAGGTTCTCACGGCGGGAGTTGGTGATGGACAGGCCCAACGAGAGCTTGAGCATGGCGGGCGCGCCGGACTGGTGGACGGTGCGCACGGAGGAGGAGGGATGCCACGGCACGCCATAGGGACCAAGGTCGCGGATCAGCCCGGCGTCGAACAGAGCCGCGATGGCTGGGCGGTTGCGGACCTCGCCGAGTTGCCAGGGGTGCAGGGGCAGGGCGGCGTGCGTATCGGGTACCGGGAGCCCGGGGCCGGCGAGGCGCGCGGTGAGGTGAGGTGCCGTGACGGGGCGGCCGCCCTCGGTCCAGGCCGAGTCGGTGGCGAGCAGGGAGGGTGCCACGGCGATCCAGTGGAGGGGAAAGGAGCCGCGCAATTCGGGTGAGTACAGGGGGATTTCGGAGTCGGAGAGTCCCTCGCGGCTCTTCGGGGCGGGGTGCAGGGGGTGTCCGAGGAGGAGCGCCTGCTCGCCGCTGAGGAAGAGGTCGGGGCTGTCGGCGGGTCGGCGTCGTCGTTCGCTGATGAACAGGGCGGTGCGACGGACGGAGTCCGCGACGCGGGCCACGAGTTCGGTGCGCTCCGAGGGAGCGGAGGCGGAGCTTGTCACGGCGGGCCTCGGCCCCCCGGCGGCGGGGGTGGCCTCGGGGGCGGTTCCGTAGGGCAGCTCCCGCGCAAGCAGTGCCGCGACGGTGACGGCGTCGACAGGCGGAGCGTGCTTGAGGGCGCCCTGGAGGCGGGGGAGATCGAAGCGGTGCCCGCCGGTCGGGGACCAGTAGCGGACCTGGACGGTCAGGACGGTGCCGCTGGCGGGGAGTGGGATGCGCAGGATCCCGTCGGTGGGGGCCGACAGGCCGGTCTCCCTTACCCAGCAGCGGAGCAGGTTCTCCACTGCGGCCGCCTGGGCCGCGGTGTGCGGATCGGGGTGGTCGAACGGGTCTGCGGCGGGGTGGGGCAGGCGTTCGGGCTCCAGGTCGACGGCTGGGCGGGCCAGAGGCGCGGCCTCAGAGTCAGCAGTGGGGCGAGGTAGAGGCTCAGACGCAGTGTCAGCAACGAAGGTGGGCGAGGGCTCAGCCGCAGATGCGGCAGGAGGGTAAGGCAGGCGTTCGAACTCGGGGGCGCCGCCCTGTGCGGGAGTTCGCTCGGGTGCGGGGGTCACTGTGGCGGTGCTTGGTGAGGTGGTGGTCGCCGCGAATTCCGGTGTCGGGTGGTTCTTCTGGTGCCGGGTTGCCGACGCGTTGGTCGGTGTGGGTGGGTCCGGGGTGGGGTGGCGATGGTCTGCGAGGCCGTCCGCGTCCCTCGGGGTGTGCTCGTCGGATGCACGGGTGCTGTTCAACTTCTGCTCTGTTCCTGGAAGGAGGTGGTTCTGGTGGAGGAGGGGCCGTCGGTGACGTGGTCCGGCTCAGAGGTGGGATCGAGGCCGGGCGTGGAATGCGGACCGGCTGCGGGATCAGCCCCGCGGCCGGGTGCGGGATCGGGCTCAGGACTGGCTGCGGGATCGAGCTCAGGGCTGGGTGGGGTTTCGGGGCTAGGCGTGGGTTCGGGCGGCGGTTCGGATGGCGTCGGCGAGGCGGTCCATTACCGCGGCGGCTTGTTCGTCGCTGATGGTCAGCGGGGGGAGGAGCCTTACGACGCTGTGGTGTCGGCCACCGAGTTCGACGATCAGGCCGCGTTTGAGGCACTCCCGCTGGACAGCGGCCGCGATTTCGGGCGCGGGAGGGAGTGGCTCGCGAAGAGCGGCGTCCTTCGCGGAGTCCAGGCTCTCCGTCAAGTTCCGCCCCCGTACCGGCTGCCAGCCCGCATGCCGGTCGTCATGGACGCTTGCCGGGCCCCGGGGCGGTTGTGGGCCCAGGGGCGGTTGTGGAGTCCAGGTCGACTCCGAGTGCTGTCGTGGCCTCGGTTCCTGTGCCGTGTACCGGGCCGGCTCCGGCTCCAAGGTGTCCGCCAGGCTCTGTGCCGGACCCGGGACAAGGCGCTGGACGGGATCGTGCGTCCGGCCCTGGGGTGGCTCCGGGGTCGTTGTGGGCCTCGGGCCGCTACCCGGGTCCACGAGTTCGACTCCGATCATGAGGCCGCGCCCCCGGACGTCGCCGACGCAGGGGAACTCGTCGATCAGGCGGCGGAGTTCGGCCAGCATGCGGGTGCCGAGGTCGTGTGCCCGGTCGGCAAGGCCGTTCTCGCGGACATGGGTCAGGGTTGCCGTGCCGGCGGCCATGGCGAGCTGGTTGCCGCGGAAGGTGCCGGCGTGGGCGCCCGGTTCCCAGACGTCGAGGTCCTCGTGGTAGACCACGACGGCCAGCGGGAGGCTGCCGCCGATGGCCTTGGAGAGGACCATCACGTCGGGGGTGACGCCGCTGTGCTCCACGGCCCAGAAGGCGCCGGTCCGTCCGACGCCGGTCTGGACCTCGTCGACGATCAGCGGGATCGAGCGGTCGGCGGTGAGCCGTCGCATGCGGCGCAGCCAGGCGTCGGGGGCGGGGATGACTCCGCCTTCGCCCTGAACGGGCTCCAGGATCATCCCGGCGGGCAGCGGTACCCCGGACTTGGGGTCGTCGAGGACGGACTCGGTCCAGCGGGCGGCGAGTTCGGCACCCTGTTCGCCGCCGACGCCGTACGGGCAGCGGTAGTCCTGGGGGTAGGGCAGGCGAACGTCGGGGGCGTGGCCGGAGGCTGCGAGGGCACCGGCGGTCATCCCGTGGTAGGCGCCGGTGAAGGCGAGCATGCCGCTCCGGCCGGTGGCGTGGCGGACCAGTTTGAGGGCGGCCTCGACCGCGTCCGTTCCCGCGGGGCCGCAGAACTGCACGCGGGCGCGGCCGACGAGTCCGGGTGGCAGCGTGCGGAACAGTTCGGTGGTGAAGGCGTCCTTGACCGGGGTGGCGAGGTCGAGGACGTGCAAGGGGGCGCCGGAGTCCAGGACCTTGCGGATGGCCTCCAGGACGACGGGGTGGTTGTGGCCGAGGGCCAGGGTCCCGGCACCGGAGAGGCAGTCCAGGTACCGGCGTCCGTCGGCGCCCTCGATGGTCATCCCGCGTGCCCGCACCGGCACGATCGGAAGGGCGCGCGCGTAGGTGCGCGCCGCGGATTCGCGGGCCGACTGGCGCCGCAGGATCCCCTCGTGCCAGGAGGTGCGCCCTCTGGCGACCGCCTGCGTCGAAGGCTTCCGCGCGCCGGGCTCGCGCGCCCCTCGCGCGGGCGTTCCGTCGTCGTCCGTCCCTCTGTCACACACTCCCGGCGCCCCGGCCGACCCTCCGTGTGCAGACTCGGTCACAGCCACCGCTCCCCGTCCTCCCGCCGTTCACGGGCGAGCAGGTCACATGTGTCCTCGCCCGTCCCGACATACGCAACCCCGCCAGCGTTCGCTCGAAGCTCCGGGGAATTGGGCACAGGAGGCCGCGCGCAGACAGCCGACCCCCCACCGCTACCAACCCCGGAAGGCTCACTCGGTTACGGGTCGCTGCAAGATTTCTGCCGCCGGGGATCCGCGACTCGGTCCGGCGTCGGCGGTTCCCCGTGCGGCATCCGCACACCGCCGCTCGGCGGGTTCGGCGGCCGTTCGGCGCCGTGCCGTCGGTCCTGTGCCTCTCCCGGTGGGGATGCTGTCCCGGAGCGGCAGGGCGGCAGGGTGACAGCGGGAGGTCGGAGGTTGCGGGTGGCCGTGGGGAGGACTCGGTCCCGGTGGTCGCTGCTGGCGATCCATCCGGCGCAGGGCCTGGTGCTGGTCTTCGCGCTCACGATCGTGCTGGGCGCGGGGCTGCTGCTGCTCCCGGCCGCCGGAGTGCCGGGTGCGGAGACCACCGTGCTGACGGCGCTGTTCACGGCGACCGGGGCGGTCAGTGGTGGTCTGGCGATCGTGGGGACGGGCAGCCACTGGAGTGCGTTCGGCGAGGCCGTGGTGCTGACGCTGATCCAGGTCGGCGGCTTCGGCATCATGGCGCTCGCGTCGCTGCTGGCCCTGCTGGTGGCGGGCCGGCTGCGGCTGCGGGCGCAGCTCACCACGCAGGCGGAGATGGGAAGTCCGGGCTCCGGTGACATCCGGCGGGTTCTGCTGGGTGTCGCGGGCACGACGCTCGTCGTCGAATCGGTGACGGCCGCCCTGCTGGCGGTCCGATTCCTCGTGCACTACGACCTCTCGGCCGGGAACGCCGTCTACCACGGGGTGTTCTACGGCATCTCGTCCTTCAACAACGCCGGTTTCGCCCTGCGTGACGACAATCTGGTCCGCTATGCCCACGATCCCTGGATCGTGCTGCCGATCGCCGCGGCCTGTGTGATCGGCTCGCTCGGCTTCCCCGTGCTGCTGGAACTGCGGCGCCACAGACGGGCGCGCCGGGGCGGAGGGCTCCCGCGTCGCTGGTCGCTGCACACCCGGCTGACCCTCGCCACCTCCGGGCTGCTGCTCGTCGCGGGCACTGTCATGACGTGCGGACTGGAGTGGGGCAACCCGGCGACGTTCGGCGCCATGGGCGGGGCGGACAAGGTGATGAACGGCTTCTTCCTGGCGGCGAGCGCGCGGACCGCCGGCTTCAACAGCGTCGACACCGGCGCGATGGAGCCGGCGACGCTGCTGGGCGTGTGTGTGCTGATGTTTATCGGCGGTGGCAGCGCGGGCACCGCGGGCGGCATCAAGGTCACCACGTTCGCCGTGCTGGCGGCCGCGATCCTGGCGGAGGTGCGCGGGCGGACGGACGCGGACGTCCTGGGCCGCCGGCTGGCCGAGAGCACTCTGCGCCAGGCCCTGACCGTGGCGCTGCTGGGGGTGGCCCTGGTGATGAGCGGCACGGTACTGCTCCTCGCGGTGAGCGAGGTGTCGGCCGAGTCAGCTCTGTTCGAGGCCGTTTCCGCGTTCGGCACGGTGGGGCTGAGTACCGGTATCACCGCGGATCTGCCCGCGGCGGGCCAACTGGTCGTGATCGCGCTGATGTTCGTCGGCCGGATCGGCCCGATCACCCTCGCCAGCGCGCTCGCCCTGCGCCCACGAGACCGGCGCTACACCCTGCCGGAGGAGCGGCCCATCATCGGCTGACCGCGCCCCACACCACTGCGCCGCCGCGCCAGACCGCCGCTGCCAGACCGCTGCCGCGCAAGACCACCAGCGCACCAGCGCCAGTGTCGACCCGCCGCTCTCCTTCCGCCTCTCCCCCGCACCCCCGCCCCTCCCCCTCAAGGAGCCTTCTTGCCCAGGCGTCTCGGCTTCCTCCATCCGCGCAAGCGTCGCCTCGACCAGCCGCACGAGCACGAGCCTCAGGCTGAACAACGCACCGGGGAACAGCCCGAGCCGCAACCCCGGCGGCGCCCCGGACGCCGCCACGCCAACGCCGGCTCCCGCAGCGGAGGGAACTCCCGCGTCGCGGTCATCGGGCTGGGGCGTTTCGGCCGTTCCGTCGCCGAGGAGTTGATGCGCCGCGGCTGGGACGTACTCGGGGTCGACGCCGACCCCCGTGTGGTGCAGCGGGCCGGTGACCAGCTGACCAAGGCCGCGGCCGCCGACTGCACCGACCCCGCCGCGCTGGACCAGCTCGGCGTCGGCGAGTGCGCCCGCGTGGTCGTCGGCATCGGCACGGATCTGGAGGCGAGCATCCTGACCACGTCCAACCTGGTCGACGCCGCCGTACCGGCCATCTGGGCGCGAGCCACCACGCGGCAGCACGGGCAGATCCTGGAGCGCATCGGCGCGCATCACGTCGTACTTCCCGAGCACGACATGGGTGAGCGGGTGGCTCATCTGGTGACCGGGCAGATGCTGGACTTCATCACCTTCGACAGCGACTACGCGCTCATCAAAACCCTCGCCCCGAAGGCCGTCGGCGGGGTTCCGCTGGGCGACAGCCGGGTGCGCAGTACGTACGGGGTGACCGTCGTCGGCATCAAACGGCCCGGGGCCGACTTCACGCACGCCACCGCGGCGACCGTCGTCCACCCCGGGGACGTCATCGTCGTCACCGGCAGAACCCGGGAGGTGGAGACGTTCGCCGAGTTGGAGCGCTGACGCCGACCCGCTGACCTGCGGGTTTCAGCGGCGGGTCGGTCGTCCGGAGGGCTGAAACCGCTCTGAAGCCGTGCTGAACCGCCGGGGCCGCAAGCTCTGCGGCATGACGACGACACCACAAGAGCTCGCGATCGCAGCCACCGGACTGCGCAAGGCGTACGGGGACAGGACCGTCCTCGACGGCATCGACATCCAGGTGCCCGCCGGCACGGTCTTCGCCCTCCTCGGACCGAACGGGGCGGGCAAGACCACCGCCGTCAACATCCTCTCCACGCTGATCTCCGCCGACGGCGGGCAGGCCAGTGTCGGCGGTCACGACGTCGCCGCCGAGGCGCAGTCGGTGCGGCGGGCGATCGGAGTCACCGGCCAGTTCTCCGCGGTGGACGGTCTGATCACCGGCGAGGAGAACATGCTCCTGATGGCCGACCTGCACCATCTCCCGAAGGGTGAGGGACGCCGGGTCACCGCCGAACTGCTGGAGCGCTTCGACCTCGTGGAGGCGGCGAAGAAGCCCGCCGCCACCTACTCGGGCGGTATGAAGCGCCGTCTCGACATCGCCATGACCCTGGTCGGCAGCCCGAGGATCATCTTCCTCGACGAGCCGACCACCGGACTCGACCCGCGCTCGCGGCACACCATGTGGCAGATCATCCGGGAACTGGTCTCGGGCGGCACGACGGTCTTCCTCACCACGCAGTACCTGGAGGAGGCGGACCAGCTCGCCGACCGGATCGCGCTGCTCAACGGCGGCAGGTTCGTGGCGGAGGGCACGGCCGAGGAGCTCAAGCGGCTCGTTCCCGGCGGTCATGTGCGGCTGCGCTTCTCCGACCCGGCGGTGCACGAGCGGGCGGCCACCGCGCTGCGCGAGACCACCCGCGACGACGAGGCGCTCACGCTCCAGGTGCCCAGCGACGGAACCCAGCGGGAGCTGCGCGCCATCCTCGACTGGCTGGACGCCGCCGGGGTCGAGGCGGACGAGTTGTCGGTGCACACCCCGGACCTGGACGACGTCTTCTTCGCACTGACCGGCGGCGAGGCCCACGCCACGACGACCGGCAGCGACACCACCCACGCCACCACGGACGGCGCCACCGCCGGCCGACTCAGCGACACCCACCCCAACGGCAAGCCCGCCCCCGCCCAGAAGGAGACCGCCCGATGAGTACCGCCTCCCACGCCCTCCGCGACAACATGACCATGCTGCGCCGCAACCTGCTGCACGCGCGCCGCTATCCCTCCCTGACCCTCAACCTCCTGCTCACCCCGGTCATCCTGCTGCTGCTCTTCGTCTACGTGTTCGGGGACGTGATGAGTGCGGGCATGAACGGCGGCACCGCCGACCGCGCCGACTACGTCGCCTACCTCGTGCCGGGAATCCTGATCATGACGATCGGGGGTACCGCGCTCGGCACCGCCGTCTCCGTGTCGATGGACATGACCGAGGGCATCATCGCCCGCTTCCGCACCATGCCGATCTCGCGGGCCTCCGTGCTGATCGGTCATGTAGTGGGCAGCGTGATCCAGACGCTGATGGCGCTGGCGCTGGTGCTGGTCATCGCCGTGGCGATCGGGTTCCGCCCGAACGCCACGCCGGTGGAGTGGATCGCGGCGGCCGGGCTGCTGGCCCTGGTGAGTCTCGCGCTGACCTGGATCGCGGCCGGCATCGGCCTGGTCTCCCCCAACCCCGAGGGGGCCAGCAACATCGGGCTTCCGCTGATGGTGCTGCCGCTGCTGGGCAGCGCGTTCGTGCCGGTGGACCTGATGCCGGGCTGGTTCCGCTGGTTCGCCGAGTACCAGCCCTTCTCCCCCTGCATCGAGACGTTGCGCGGGCTGCTGCTCGGTACCGGGATCGGCACCGTCAACGGGCTGCTGGCACTCGGCTGGTGCCTGGGCCTGAGCGTGGTGGGCTACCTGTGGTCCAAGGCGCAGTTCAGTCGTGAACCGCGGCAGTGAGTTCGCTCAGGGCCGCGGCCCGCAACTCCTCCCGCCCCAGGGCGGCGTACCTCGACTTCGCGTCGGTGTACGCCGCCCCGTCGGCGTTCCCGGCGGCTTGGCGGGACCGGTCGAGGGACAGGGTGGGGAACTCCCGCACCACCGGCATCCGTTCAGCCAGTGCGACCAGCCGTACGGCGGAGGAGTCGCCGGTGGCCAGGCCGGCGAACCCGAGGGCCAGCAGAACCGTGCCGTACACGGGCAGGTCCGCCGGGGTCGGCCCCTCGCCGGAGGGACCGGACAGCTTGGCGAGCAGGCGTTCTCGCAGGTCGCCGGCGATCCAGGCGACCGGCTCCAGCCGGCCGTGCTGGGCGTGCGCCGCCAGTGCGGCCGACCGCACCTGGATCTCCCAGGTGTCCACGAACGGGTCCTCGCCCCGGTCCGGGCCGTCCGCCCCCAGCCGGTCGACGGCCCGGCGCCACAGGCCGAGCCCGATCTCGGTGAGCCCGCGGGCGAGCGCGATCTCCGCGCGCGCGGGCAGGTCGAGGGTGAGGGCCTCGCTGGCCTCCGGCTGCCGGCCCTCGGCGGCCAGCTCCCGCCAGTACTCGGCCTCGTCGATCTCACCGCGCTGGAGGCAGGCGAGCACCAGCGCCCAGCGGATGCCGACCAGGTCCGACCAGTCGCCGAACTCGCCGAGCTCCTCCAGGGCGGCCCGCAGATGCCGGTAGGCCTCGTCACCGCGTCCGGACTGCAGGCACAGCGCGCTGATCCTGCCGTGGCCGAGCATCTGCATCGCGGGATTGCGCAGCGGTCCCAGCTCACGGAGCATCCGGCGGGCGCACTCCAGTGCCCGCTCCGTGTCGTGCTCGGACTCCCAGACGTAGCCGGCGACCCCGGCGGCGATGCCCGCGAGCATGGGCTCCTCGGAGTCGCACAGCTCCTGGAGGCGGGTGTACTGCGGCGGGTACATGTCGGGGACGGCGCACAGCAGGACGGCCATCGCCCGCAGCAGCGTGTCCGGCGGGGCGGGCGGCAGCCTGCGCAGGGTGACGAGATGCCGTACGGCGTGCGGGCCGTGGCCCATGAAGAGGCTTGCCGCGCAGATCGCGGCGGCGCTGCGGGCGGGCTCCAGGTCCTCGGGGCCGGGACGGAAGTGGGAAAGCGGGCCGCCGGTGTCCCCGGCGAGCCGGGCCAGCCGGGCGTAGCTGTTGTCGGTGGTCCACAGACAGGCCAGCACGGCGGTGAGCGCCGCGATGGTGGGGCCGTCTGCGCGGGCCAGGCCGTGGCGGAGCGCGGTGACGAGGTTGTCCTGCTCGGACCGGATGAGGCGCCAGTGGGCCAACGGATCGCTGCGGAACAGCACATCGTGGTGGGCCCGGCCGAACTCCCGCGCCCAGGCGACGAACCGGTCGGTGACGTCCGCGTCCTCACCGGCCTCGCTCCGGCGCGCGGCGCTGAACTCCCGCAGTGTCTCCAGCATGTGGAAGCGCACTCCGGAGGGGCTGTCACCGGCCTTGATCAGTGACTGACCGGCGAGCTGCTCCAGCAGGTCCAGCGTGTCCGGGGCACCGCCGAGCAGGTGCTCCGCCGCGTCCGCGGTGAAGCCGCCGGGGAAGACCGACAGCGCGCGCAGTGCCGTCCGGCCCTCGGGCTCCAGCAGGTTCCAGCTCCACTCGACCACCGCCTGGAGGGTGCGGTGCCGCTCGGGCGCGTCGCGGGCGCCGCCGCGCAGCAGCGCGAAACGGTCCTGCAGGCGGCGCGAGATGTCGGCGACGGACAGGACCCGGACCCGGGCCGCGGCCAGTTCCACGGCCAGGGGCAGACCGTCGAGGTGACGGCAGACCTCGGCGACCTGTCCCGCGTCCAGTTCGACGCCGGGGCGGGCGGCCCGGGCCCGCTGTGCGAAGAGTTCGGCCGCGGTCGCCGCCGACAGCTCCGGCAGGGCGTACACGTGCTCCGAGGAGAGACCCAGCGGGGCCCGGCTGGTGGCCAGTACGCGCAGCTCCCGGGAGCGCGACACCAGGGCCTGTACGAGGTCGGCGGCGCCGCCGACGACCTGCTCGCAGTTGTCCAGCACCAGCAGGGCGGGCCCGGCGCCGAGGGCGCCGGCGATGCCGCCGGCCACGTCCTGGTCGGTGCCGCCGGTGAACTGGCGGCCCTCCCCCACCCCGACCGCGGAGGCGACCTCACCGGCCACGTCGGAGTCGGCGGTGACGCCGGCCAGGCTGACGAAGTGCACCACGGGCTGCTCGGCCGCCCGGCTCACCGCGTGCGAGAGCCGTGTCTTGCCGAGCCCGCCGGGGCCGACGACGGTGACCACCCGGGACTCGCGCAGCAGCCCGGAAACGGCGGCGATGTCGGTCTCCCGCCCGAGCAGCGGGTTCGGTTCGTGCGGGACGCCGTGGCGTACGGGGGCGGCGTCGGCCCGCAGCAACTCCTGGTGCACGGAGCGCAGTCCGGGCCCGGGGTCGGTGCCGAGTTCGTCGCGGAGCCTGCGGCGGTAGACGTCGTAGCGGCTCAGGGCCGCCGCGCGGCCGGCGGTGGCGGCCTCGCAGCGCAGGAGTTCGGCCAGGACCTCCTCGTCCCGCGGTGCTTCCCCGGCCAGCCCGGTCAGCGGGGCGACGGCTTCCTCGCGGCGCCCGGTCCTGGCCAGCGAGAGGGCCCGGGAGCGGGCCAGTGAGCGGTGTGCGCGGATCCGGTCGGTGCGCAGTGCCACGACCGGGTCGGTGAGTTCCTCGCCGGCGCCGGCGCCGAGGCTCCCGTCCCACAGCGCGAGGCCCTCCTCGGCCGAGGCTAGGGCGTCCGCGTGGTCCCCGGCGCGGGCGCGCTCGGTGCTCGCGGCCTCGTGCAGGAGCAGCGCGGCGCTGTCGACCTGCCGCTCGTCGAGCGCGAGCCGGTACCCGGTGGGCGTGCTCAGGATCAGGTCGGCACCGAGTTGCGCCCGCAGCCGTGACACCAGGACCTGTACGGCCTTGCCGGGCCGCTCGGGCTGTTCGTCCGGCCACAGCCCCTCCACCAGCCGGCCCGTGCTGCACCCGGAGCGCAGTTCGGCCGCGAGCAGCGCCAGCAGGCCGCGCAGCCGGGGCGCGGTGATCTCCCGTCCGTGCCAGGCGACTCGGGACAGCAAGGTCAACTCTGTGGTCACGCGTGAAGACTAACCACGCCTGTCGCCACCCGGGCACCGGGCGGTGTCAAATCGGTAGCTCTGCGGATGAGTTGCCAGGTCAGACAGCTCGTAGCGAAACCGTTGCCGTTCCGTCGGAACTCACCCACAGCGAGCGCATAGTGTGTGATGCCGTTCCCGGTCCCCGTCACGCGGGCCGTGGAGCGCGGCACACGCCGCCAAGTTCGTTCACCTCAGGGGGAGTCAGCTCATGCGATCGATACGGCCGTCGTTCACCGCTCGCCGGGGAAGGGGCGCACGGCGCAGAACCCTCCCCCTGTCGTCCGCCGTCGCCCTCGCCGCGGTCCTCGCGCTCACGGCCACCGCGTGCGACTCGGGCGGTGCCGAGGCCGGGGGCGGGGCCGATTCGTCGGCGGCGGCCGGTGACGACAAGATCTCGATCCCGGACGACATCAAGGACCGGCTCAAGGAGCACGGGATCGACATCGACCAGTGGAAGGACGGCGCCTGGAAGAACTGGAACAAGGACGACTGGCTGCGCGAGGCCGAGGACTTCGTCAACCCGATCATCGAGGACCTGTGGGACCCGGACCGGATGCGGGACGCGGAGGAGCCCGACCAGGCCGTCGACGACGCCGACCTCTCGGGCGACGAGGGCGTGACCGACCCGACGCCGGCCCCGGTCGAGGCGCAGGCGGTTCCGGCCAAGTACCACGACAGCGTGCCGACGGCCGGCAAGGTGTTCTTCGACGCGCCCGAGGGCACGATGGTCTGCTCGGCGACGGTGGTGGCGGACCCGGCGAACCCGGGCAAGTCCAACCTCGTGTGGACGGCCGGGCACTGTGTCCACGCGGGCAAGGCCGGCGGCTGGTACCGGAACATCGCGTTCGTGCCGTCGTACAACAACGACGTGATGGAGACGGCGGCGCTGGAGAGCGCCACCCGCGAGCAGGTCGCCCCTTATGGCGTCTGGTGGGGTGACTGGGTGCAGACCTCCGACCAGTGGATCGAGCAGGGCGGCGCGACCGGCGGGGACGGCGCGAGCTACGACTTCGCGGTCATCCATGTGACGCCGGAGGAGGGCAGCGGCGGCAAGTCGCTGGAGGAGATGGTCGGTTCGGCGCTCCCGGTGGACTTCAAGGCCCCGGCCGTGCCGCAGGTGGACAGCATCACCGCGACCGGATACCCGGCGGCCGCTCCGTTCGACGGGCAGAAGATGTACCAGTGCCAGGACAAGCCGGGACGGCTGTCGCTGGCGAAGGCGGACCCGACGATGTACCGCATCGGCTGCACCATGACGGGCGGTTCGTCGGGCGGCGGCTGGGTCGCGACGGGGTCGGACGGCAAGCCCGCGCTGGTCTCCAACACCTCCATCGGCCCGGTGGAGTCGGGCTGGCTGGCCGGACCGCGCCTCGGTGACGTGGCCAAGGGCATCTTCGACGAGGTCAGCGGCAAGTTCGCCGGCCGGTGACGGCCTGAACCGAGGCGTACGGCGGCGGGGAGCCTTCACGGTCCCGCCGCCGTACGCCTTCAACTCCCCGGGCACAGTGGGGTGTCGCGCGCCCGGGGCACACGCGATCTCATGGACCGTGACACCCGAACGTGCCCGGGGCACGCTCGATTCAAGTGACAGCAGTTCTACGGGGGTTCACCGCACCATGCGTTCCACACGTACCCGTCTCGCCGCCGGGGCCCTGCTCGCGGCGATGGCGCTGACCGCCACCGCGTGCGGCGGTTCCGGCGACGACGAGGCGAGCGACAAGCCCAGCGCCTCGAAGACCGCGGAGCAGGACAAGCCGGCGGTTCCGGAGGGCATCGCCGACCGGCTCAAGGAGCACGGCATCGACGTCGACGCCTGGGCGGACGGCGGCTGGCAGGACTGGGACAAGGACAAGTGGCTCAGTGAGGCGAAGGACTTCGTCAACCCGGTGATCGAGGGCCTGTGGGAGCCGGACCGGATGCGGTCGGCGAAGGCGGCCGACAAGACCCTCTCCACCAAGGACGCCTCCGCCGACCAGGGCGTCAGCGACCCGGAGCCGGCGCCCGTGGAGGCGACGGCGGAGAAGACGCCGTACCACGACAACGCGGCGCCGGTCGGCAAGGTGTTCTTCGACTCGCCCGACGGTCCCGCGGTGTGTTCCGGCACGGTCGTCAAGGACGTCAACCACCCGGGGAAGTCGAACCTGGTGTGGACGGCGGGGCACTGTGTCCACGCGGGCGGTGAGGGCGGCTGGTACCGCAACATCGTCTTCGTCCCGGCCTACAACGACCTCGGCGGCTCCGAGGCCGAGCTGAGCAACGCCGGCGCCGCCGAGATCGCCCCCTACGGCAACTGGTGGGCGGACTGGGCCTCCACCTCGACCGAGTGGATCGAGGGCGGCTCGTCCAGCGGCGGCGCGGGGGCCGCGTACGACTACTCGGTGCTGCACGTGAAGCCGGAGCAGGGCGCGAAGTCCCTGGAGGAGACGGTCGGTGCAGCGCTGGACGTGGACTTCTCGGCGCCGTCGGCGACCGAGTCCGGCACGATGGGCGCCTGGGGCTACCCGGCGGCGGCGCCGTACAACGGTCTGAAGATGTTCAAGTGCCTCGACCGGGCGGGCCGGCTGTCGCTGAGCCCGACGCTGCCGACGATGTACCGGATCGGCTGCACGATGACCGGCGGTTCGTCCGGCGGGGGCTGGTTCCGGGTGGTCGGCGGGGAGACCAAGCTGGTCTCGAACACCTCGATCGGCCCGCAGGACAACACCTGGCTGGCCGGACCGCAGCTCGGCAAGAGCGCCGAGGCCCTCTACCTGAACATGAGCGAGACCTACGGCGGTCGGTGACGAACGGCGAAGGCCCGCCCCCGCTCAGGAAGCGGGGGCGGGCCTTCGTACGGTCCGCTAGGCGGCCGGGGTCGGCACGTACGGCGTCAGTTCCGCCGCCAGCTCCTCGTGCACCCGCACCTTGAGCAGGGTGCCCTCCGGGGTGTGCTCCTCGGAGATCACCTCACCCTCGTCGTGCGCGCGGGCGACGAGCTTGCCGAGGGTGTACGGCACGAGCGCCTCGATCTCGACCGAGGGCCGGGGCAGCTCGTTGTCGATCAGCGCGAGCAGTTCCGCGATGCCCTGGCCGGTGCGGGCCGACACCGCGAGGGCGCGCTTCTCGATCCGCATCAGCCGCTGCAGGGTGAGCGGGTCGGCCGCGTCGGCCTTGTTGATCACGACGATCTCGGGCACGCCGGTGGCGCCGACGTCCCTGATCACCTCGCGCACGGCGGCCAGCTGCTCCTCCGGGTTCGGATGCGAACCGTCGACCACGTGCAGGATCAGGTCGGACTCGCCGACCTCCTCCATCGTGGAGCGGAACGCCTCGACCAGGTGGTGCGGCAGGTGCCGGACGAAGCCGACCGTGTCGGCCAGCGTGTAGAGCTGGCCGCTCGGGGTCTCGGCCCGGCGGACGGTCGGGTCGAGGGTCGCGAACAGCGCGTTCTCGACCAGGACGCCCGCGCCGGTCAGCCGGTTGAGCAGGGAGGACTTGCCGGCGTTGGTGTATCCGGCGATGGCGACCGAGGGCACCTTGTGGCGCTTGCGCTCCTGGCGCTTGATCTCGCGGCCGGTCTTCATGTCCGCGATCTCCCGGCGCATCTTCGCCATCTTCTCGCGGATACGGCGCCGGTCGGTCTCGATCTTGGTCTCACCGGGGCCACGGGTGGCGAGGCCGCCGCCCTTGCCGCCGCCCATCTGCCGGGACAGCGACTGGCCCCAGCCGCGCAGCCGCGGCAGCATGTACTGCATCTGCGCGAGCGCGACCTGCGCCTTGCCCTCTCGGGACTTGGCGTGCTGGGCGAAGATGTCGAGGATCAGGGCCGTACGGTCGATGACCTTGACCTTGACGACGTCTTCGAGATGGATGAGCTGGCCCGGGCTGAGCTCACCGTCGCAGATGACGGTGTCGGCGCCGGTTTCGAGGACGATGTCACGCAGCTCGTGGGCCTTGCCGGAACCGATGTAGGTGGCGGCGTCGGGCTTGTCGCGGCGCTGGATGACGCCGTCGAGGACGAGGGCGCCGGCGGTCTCCGCGAGGGCGGCCAGCTCCGCGAGGGAGTTGTCCGCGTCGGCGGAGGTGCCCGTGGTCCAGACGCCGACGAGTACGACCCGCTCCAGACGGAGCTGGCGGTACTCGACCTCGGTGACGTCCTCGAGCTCGGTGGAGAGGCCCGCCACGCGGCGCAGAGCCGCGCGCTCGGAGCGGTCGAACTGGTCGCCGTCCCGCTCTCCGTCGATCTCGTGGCTCCAGGCGACGTCCTCTTCCATCAGGGCATCGGCCCGAAGACCGTCGGGGTAGGTGTGCGCGAAGCGCTGCGTGTCCTGGGAAGGGGAAGAAGAGGAGGTCATTGGGTCCTTACGTCGTTGAGGATTCCGGTGTACCGGTCATGGTGCACAACGTACGAGTGCCCCGGGAGATTCCCGCGGAACCGTTCGGGGGCTCCGTACCGCGCCGGCCCGATGATGGTCGCACGGGACGGGGCGTCTCGTCATCGGCTTATCCGGTGGACGCGGCCGGCGCGGGCGCGGCGGGCTTCCAGTCCGGGTGGCCCGGCATGGGCGGGGTCTTCTCGCCGTACAGCCACGGGTGGAAGAAGGCGGTCAGGTCGCGGCCCGAGATCTCCGAGGCGAGGGCGACGAACTCGTCGGTGGAGGCGACGCCGTCCCGGTGGCGGGTGACCCAGGCGCGCTCCAGGCGCTCGAAGGAGGGGCGGCCGATCTCCTGGCGGAGGGCGTAGAGGACGAGGGCGGCGCCGTCGTAGACGTTCGGCCGGAAGATGCCGATCTTGCGGCCGGGCTCGGGGACCTTGGGCGCGGCGGGGGGTCCGCCGGCGGCGCGCCAGCGGTCGGAGGCGCCGTAGGCGGCCTTCATCCGGGCGGCCAGCGGGCGGTCGGCCTTCTCCTCGGCGTACAGCGCCTCGTACCAGGTGGCGTGGCCCTCGTTCAGCCACAGGTCGGACCAGGTGCGGGGGCTGACGCTGTTGCCGAACCACTGGTGCGCCAGCTCGTGCACCATGATCGACTCGACGTACCAGGCGGGGTAGGCGGGCTCGGTGAACAGGCCCTTCTCGAAGAGGGAGAGGGTCTGCGTCTCCAGTTCGAACCCGGTGGACACGTCCGCCATGAGCACGCCGTACGTCTCGAAGGGGTAGCGGCCGACCTTGGTCTCCATCCAGGAGATCTGGTCCGGTGTCTTCGCCAGCCACGGTTCGAGGCTCTCGCGGTCCCGGCCGGGGACGACGTCCCGCAGCGGCAGTCCGTGCGGGCCGGTGCGGCGCACGACGGCGGAGCGGCCGATGGAGACCTGGGCCAGCTCGGTGGCCATCGGGTGCCGGGTGCGGTACGTCCAGGTCGTCGCCGCGCGCTTGCGGTCCACGTCGGTGGCGAGGCCGTTGGCGACGGCGGTGTAGCCGTTCGGGGCGGTGACCCTGATGGTGAACATCGCCTTGTCGAAGGGGTGGTCGTTGCCGGGGAAGACCAGGTGGGCGGCGTCCGCCTGGTTGGCCATGGCGAGTCCGTCGGCGGTGCGCACCCAGCCGGTCTCGCGGCCCTCGGGGGGCGTGGGGTCGCTGGTGTGCCGCACGGTGACCCGCATCCAGCTGCCGCTGGGGAGCGGGTCGTCGGGGGTGACGACGAGGTCCTCGCCGGCGGTGGTGAAGGCGGCGGGTTCGCCGTCGAGTTCCACGGAGTCGATCTCGCCGTGCGCGAAGTCGAGGTTGACGCGGTCGAGTTCGGCCGTGGTCCAGGCGTCGATGGTGGTGACCGCCCGCAGCGGTTCGGTGTTGGTCCCGGAGTAGGTGAAGGAGAGGTCGTACGACGCGACGTCGTAGCCGGGGTTGCCCAGGTGGGGGAAGAGCCGGTCGCCGATGCCGAGGGGCTCGGCGGGGGCGCCCGCGGCGACGAGGCAGACGGTGACGGCCGAGGCGAGGAGCGCGGTGGCCTTGCGGGGGATGTGCGGCATGGACCACCGCTACCAGCGCGGACGTCCGGCGCGGCGGCGACGCGCGACCGGCCCACTCGAACGGGGTCCTCCGCGGCGGCGGGACCGGTCCTACGACACGCCGGGCTGGGTCTGCGTCCGGCTCACGTCGTACACGCCCGCCACGTTGCGCATGGCGCGCATCAGTGCGGGAAGGTGGGCCGCGTCGGGGAGTTGGAGGGTGTAGGTGTGGCGCACCCGCTGCTGGGTGGGGGGCTCCACGGTCGCCGAGACGATCTCCGCGCCCTCCAGGGCCATGGCCTCGGTGAGGTCCGCCAGGAGGTGCGGCCGGACGAACGATTCGGCGACCAGGGTGACCCGGCACTCGGTGGTGTCCCCCCAGTGCACCCCGACCTCGGCACGGCCCGAGCCGGTCATCCGGGCCACGGCCGCGCACTGGACGCGGTGGACGGTGACCGCGCCCCCGCGCACCGGGAAGCCGGTGATCTCGTCGGGCGGCACCGGGGTGCAGCAGCCGGCCAGGCGGGCCGTCGCGCCCGGCTGCTCGACGACGACGTCGACCGCCGGGCGGGCCTGTACGGAGCCCTCGACCGAGAGGGCCTCGGTAGTGGGGCGGGGGGCGGCCGCCGTGTCGTCCGGGCGCCGCTCCTCGTCCTCGTGGGTGGGGTGGGCGGCCAGCCAGCGCTGGATGGCGATGCGGGCGGCCGGGGTGGTGGCGTGCTCCAGCCACTCCCGGGAGGGCTCGGAGGCCGGGTCCTGGCCCATGAGGAGCTGGACCGTGTCGCCGTCCCGGAGCACGGTGCTCAGGGTCGCCAGCCGGCCGTTGACGCGGGCGCCGATGCAGGCGTGGGCGTCCTCGCCGTACTGGGCGTAGGCGGCGTCGACGCAGGTCGCGCCCTCGGGCAGGCCGAGGGTGCCGCCGTCGGGGCGGAAGACGGTGATCTCCCGGTCCTGGGCGAGGTCCTCACGGAGGGTGGACCAGAAGGTGTCGGGGTCGGGCGCGGCCTCCTGCCAGTCCAGGAGGCGGGAGAGCCAGCCGGGGCGGGTGGGGTCGGCCCGCTCGCCGTCGACGGGCTCGTCGGAGGAGGGGGCGTAGGGGTTGCCGAGCGCGACCACGCCGGCCTCGGCGACCTTGTGCATCTGGTGGGTGCGGATGAGGACCTCGACCACCTGCCGGTCCTCCCGCGCCACGGCCGTGTGCAGGGACTGGTACAGGTTGAACTTCGGTACGGCGATGAAGTCCTTGAACTCCGAGACCACCGGCGTCATACAGGTGTGCAGTTCACCGAGGACGCCGTAGCAGTCCGCGTCCTCCCCCACCAGCACCAGCAGCCGTCCGAAGTCGGCGCCGCGCAGCCGGCCGCGCTTGCGGGCCACCCGGTGCACCGAGACGAAGTGCCGTGGCCGGATGAGGACTTCGGCCGGGATGTCGGCGTCGCGCAGCACGCCGCGCATCTCCTCGGCGACCTCGGCGAGGGGGTCGTCGGCGCGGGAGGCGTTGTCGACGATCAGCTCGCGGGTGTGCTCGTACTCCTCGGGGTGGAGGATCGCGAAGACCAGGTCCTCCAGCTCGGTCTTGAGGGCCTGGACCCCGAGGCGCTCGGCGAGCGGGATGAGGACGTCCCGGGTGACCTTGGCGATCCTGGCCTGTTTCTCGGGGCGCATCACGCCGAGGGTGCGCATGTTGTGCAGCCGGTCGGCGAGTTTGATCGACATCACGCGGACGTCGCTGCCGGCGGCGACGAGCATCTTGCGGAAGGTCTCCGGCTCGGCGGCGGCGCCGTAGTCGACCTTCTCCAACTTCGTTACGCCGTCGACGAGATAGCGCACGTCGGCGCCGAACTCCTCGCCGACCTGATCGAGTGTCACCTCGGTGTCCTCGACGGTGTCGTGGAGCAGCGAGGCGGTCAACGTGGTGGTCTCGGCGCCGAGTTCGGCGAGGATCAGGGTCACCGCGAGCGGGTGCGTGATGTACGGCTCGCCGCTCTTGCGCATCTGGCCGCGGTGCGAGGACTCGGCGAGCACATAGGCGCGGCGCAGCGCTTCGAGGTCGGCGTCGGGGTGGTGGGCGCGGTGCGCCTCGGCGACGTGGCCGATGGCGTCGGGCAGCCGGTCGCGGGCGGCCGGGCCGAGCAGGGCGGCGCGGCCCAGGCGCCGCAGGTCGATCCTGGCCCGCCAGCGCGGGGCGGTCCCGGTCATCGGACCGGGCGTCGCGGGGTTCGTGGCCTCCGCACTCATGGGCACCTCCGGCTGCGTGGACCGGCGGACGGGGTGCCCCATGGCGGACACGGCTCAGGAGACTGGCAACGGTCTCCCGTCCGGGCCGGTGCTTGATGCTACCGAGCCCATCACGCCCGGCTGACCGCCTCTCGCCGAGCGTGAAACGGATCACCCATTCGAGCGATGGTTCGCAGGTTTACGGTTTCGAGCGTGCCACCTGCGGCCGACCGGGGTTTCGATCCCGGGCCGGACGGCCGCGGAGGACGCGCGTCCGCCGTACGGGCGCCCGGCACACCGATATCAAGTCGTTGCGTGGTTCATCCACCGAGGCCGAGCAGCCAGTCCGGGTCGATCTCGCCCTCGGCGACGATCACCGCGGGTCCGGTCATCTCGATCTCGCCGTCCGGGCGCTCGGTGATCACCAGGGTGCCGCCGGGCACGTCGACGGTGTACGTCACCGGAGCCCCGGTGACCGCCGGGTCGGCGCCGTCCCGGCGCGCGGCGGCCACGGCGACGGCGCAGGCGCCCGTACCGCAGGACCGGGTCTCGCCGGAGCCGCGCTCGTGCACGCGCAGGGCGACGTGGCGGGGTCCGCGGTCGACGACGAACTCGACGTTCACGCCGTCCGGGTAGGCGGAGGCGGGGCTGAACGGGGGTGCCGTGTACAGGTCGCCCGCGTGCGCGAGGTCGGCCACGAAGGCCACCGCGTGCGGGTTGCCCATGTTCACGTTGCGCGCGGGCCAGCTGCGCTCGCCGACGCTCACCGTGACGTCTCCCTCGGGCAGCAGGGCGCGGCCCATGGCGACGGTGACGTCCCCCTCGGCGGATCCGTCGCCGGACCCGGCCTTGGCGATGTGCACGCGCTTGACGCCCCCGCGGGTGGCGACGGCGAGGTCGCCCTCGGTGACGTGTCCGGCGCGCTGGAGGTAGCGCGCGAAGACCCGCACGCCGTTGCCGCACATCTCGGCGACCGAGCCGTCGCCGTTGCGGTAGTCCATGAACCACTCGGCCTCGGCCGCCAGGTGCGCGGCCTCGGGGTGGGCGGCGGACCGCACGACGTGCAGCAGGCCGTCACCGCCGATGCCCGCGCGCCGGTCGCACAGGGCGGCGACGGCGGAGGGGGACAGGTCGACGGCGTTCTCGGGGTCGGGGACGATCACGAAGTCGTTCTCGGTGCCGTGACCCTTGAGGAAGGCGATCCGCGTGCTCATGCCCCGATCGTACGGTGCCGCACCGGCAGCGGGAGAAATCGTGCGGTGCCGCACCACCGGCGAGGAAACGGTGCCGGGGCTCAGCGCAGCCGGGCCACGCGCCAGACGGCGAGGACCACCACGACGGCGACGACCAGCGCGTAGGCGAGGACCAGCCGCCAGTCCGGGCGCCGGCCCGAGCCCCGCGAGGGCAGTCCGGGCCAGGTGTACCCCACGCGGCGGGCGGCCATCATGCCCCAGCCGGCCGCGCACGAGCAGATCAGCAGGCCCAGCATGGCGATCACGGCGCCGCTGTCGCCGAAGTCGAAGGCCAGCGGGAAGGCGAACATCAGGGAGCCGACCGCGGCCAGCGAGACGATGGGGGCGAGCTGCCAGATGCGCATCCTGCGCTGCGGGCGCAGCTCCACCTCGACCTCGGGGCCGCCGGTGAACAGCTCCTCCGGCCCGGGGCCGTCGGCGGTCACGCCGCCCTGGATCTCGTCCGGCCCGTCCGGGCTCAGACGGTCGCCGTCGTGCTCCGTTTCACCCCGGCCGCCGGTGACGGACTCGGTGTCTTCTGCGGTGTCGCGAGGGCCGGCCTCCATCGCCACGCGCCCTCCCAACTCGGACTCCACTTGGTCGATCGAAGCTCGATGATGGCACGCCGCCGGAGGCCGCGATGACGGCCGGAGCGTCCCGATGCCATGACGTGATCAGGCTGTAACCGGTCGTTCGACCAACGCCAGCGCGAGGTGCGGAAGTTCCGTGAGGTCCGCCGCGGCCCCACTCAGCCAGTGCACCCGCGGGTCGCGTCTGAACCATGAATCCTGACGGCGCGCGAAGCGTTTGGTGGCGCGTACGGTCTCGGCCCGGGCCTCGTCCATGGTGCACTCCCCGGCGAGCGCCGCGAGGACCTGCTGGTAGCCGAGTGCGCGCGAGGCCGTACGCCCCTCGGCGAGCCCCCGCGCGCTCAGTGCGCGCACCTCGTCGACGAGTCCGGCGTCCCACATGCGGTCGACCCGGCGGGTGATGCGGTCGTCGAGTTCGGGGCGGGCCACGTCGACGCCGATCTGCACGGTGTCGTAGACGGAGTCGTGGCCCGGGAGGTTGGCGGTGAAGGGTCGGCCGGTGATCTCGATCACTTCCAGGGCGCGGACGATCCGGCGGCCGTTGCTGGGCAGGATCGCGTGCCCGGCGTCCGGGTCGGCGGCGGCGAGCCGGGCGTGCAGCGCGCCGGAGCCGCGCAGGGCGAGCTCCTCCTCCAGCCGGGCGCGCACCTCGGGGTCGGTGCCCGGGAACTCCAGGTTGTCGACGGCGCCGCGGACGTACAGGCCGGAGCCGCCGACGAGGATCGGCCAGCGGCCCTCGGCGAGCAGCGCGTCGATCCGCTCGCGCGCGAGGCGCTGGTACTCGGCGACCGAGGCGGTGACGGTGACGTCCCAGATGTCCAGCAGGTGGTGCGGGACGCCCTGGCGTTCCTCCGGCGTCAGCTTGGCGGTGCCGATGTCCATCCCGCGGTAGAGCTGCATGGAGTCGGCGTTGACGACCTCGCCGCCGAGCCGCTGGGCGAGGAAGACGCCCAGGTCGGACTTTCCGGCGGCCGTGGGGCCGACGACGGCGATGACGCGGGGGGTGGAGGGTGCGCTGCTCACTGCGACAGTCTCGCAAACCTCGGAGAGTGACCACGAACGAGTTAGACGCCGAAGCGGGACTTCACCCTCCCTTGTACCGTTTCAGGTGTTATTAGCGTTATGGCACGAGAGAGGCGAACGATGGGTCTCCTGGACGGTCTGAAGGGCAAGCTCGGCCCGGCGAAGGGCAAGGTGTCCGACCTCGCCCACCAGCACGGGGGCAAGATCCAGCACGGTCTGGACAAGGCGGCCAGGGCCGTCGACGCGAGGACCAAGGGCAAGTACAGCGAGAAGATCCACACCGGCACGGACAAGGCGAAGGAGGCCGTGGACCGGTTCGCGCACAAGGAGCACGGGGAGCCCGAGGGGCCCCGCGGGCACAAGGGGCACGGCGAGCGCGGGCAGCACAGGGACGGGGGCACCGGCACCCCGCCGAGCAGCCCGCCGCCGGCGTCCTGAAGCCGACACCCGGCACCCGGCTCCCTGCCCCACGCACCCGGCGCGGCTACGACCAGGCCGCGACCACGTACCCGACCCCGTACGGCGCGCCCTCGTACAGCAGTGAGCCGGAGAGGCCGGCGTCCCGCGCCGCGCCCGCGAGCACCTGCCAGGGCGCCCGGCCGGACGCCTTGAGCTGCCGCGCCAGGTCCGCGTCCAGGGCCCCGAGCGCGGCGAGGTCCGCCGTGCCGAGGGCTTGGCCGGCGGCGGCGTCGAAGGGTTCCGCGCGCTCGTCGAGGTAGCCGGGCGCCTTGAGCGTGCGGCAGGCGCTGGCGTCGCCCATCACCAGCATCGCCACCCGGTCCGGGCCCGCGGCGATCTCGTTCCCGGTATGGATACACCGCTCGGCGGTCAGGAGTTCCGTCACCCCGAGGCCCTCGATCGGGGCGTCGGCCCATCCGGTGCGCTCCAGCAGCCAGGCGGCCACCGCCAGGGAGGACGGGAGCCGGCGTGCGGCGTCGGCCGCCTTCTCCCGCCCGAGGGTCACGTCGAGGTCGACACCGAAGCCCCGGAAGGAACCCGGCGCCCCTTCCGGGTGCGCCCCCCGCTCCTCCTCGGCGGCGGGCCCGACCACCACGAGGCGGTCGGGGCGCGAGGCGGCGAGCACGCCGAGCGCGTCCGCGCAGGCGGCGCGCGCCACGTCCAGCTCGGGCGCGGCACCCGCCGCGACCTCGGGCACGAGCAGCGGCGGACAGGGGCAGACGGCGGCGGCGACAAGCATGATCGGCAGGGTAACCCCGCCACCCGCCGGTGCGGGACCCCGCCACCCGGCAGGGTCCCGGCGTCCGGGTCAGTCGCAGCCGCAGCCGCTGCCCGTGGCCGCCGGCAGGGGCTCGGGCGCGCCGATCCTCGGCAGGCCGAGCATCACGCCCGCGGGCTTGGCGGCCGCGGCGGCGGTGCGCTTCTCCCAGGCGTCACCGGCACGCGTGCGGCGCACGTCGAGGACGGCGCCCTCGGCGAGCAGGTGGTGCGGGGCGGCGTAGGTGATCTCGACGGTGACCACGTCGCCGGGGCGGACCTGCTGGTCCGGCTTGGTGAAGTGGACCAGGCGGTTGTCGGGGGCGCGGCCGGAGAGGCGGTGGGTGGCGCCGTCCTTGCGGCCCTCGCCCTCGGCGACCATCAGCTCCAGGGTGCGGCCGACCTGCTTCTTGTTCTCCGCCCAGGAGATCTCCTCCTGGAGGGCGACGAGACGCTCGTAGCGCGCCTGGACGACCTCCTTGGGGATCTGGCCGTCCATGGTGGCGGCCGGGGTGCCGGGGCGCTTGGAGTACTGGAAGGTGAAGGCCTGGGTGAAGCGGGCCTCGCGGACGGCGTGCAGCGTCTGCTCGAAGTCCTCCTCGGTCTCGCCGGGGAAGCCCACGATGATGTCGGTGGTGATCGCCGCGTGCGGGATCGCGGCCCGCACCTTCTCGATGATCCCCAGGTAGCGCTCCTGGCGGTACGAGCGGCGCATGGCCTTCAGGACCGTGTCCGAGCCGGACTGCATCGGCATGTGCAGCTGCGGCATCACGTTCGGGGTCTCGGCCATCGCGGCGATGACGTCGTCCGTGAAGTCGCGCGGGTGCGGGGAGGTGAAGCGGACGCGCTCCAGGCCCTCGATCCTCCCGCAGGCCCGCAGCAGCTTGCTGAAGGCCTCGCGGTCGCCGATGTCGCTGCCGTAGGCGTTGACGTTCTGGCCGAGCAGGGTGATCTCGCTGACGCCCTCGCCGACCAGGGCCTCGATCTCGGCGAGGATGTCGCCGGTGCGGCGGTCCTTCTCCTTGCCGCGCAGCGCCGGGACGATGCAGAAGGTGCAGGTGTTGTTGCAGCCGACGGAGATCGACACCCAGGCCGCGTAGGCGCTCTCGCGCCGGGTCGGCAGCGTCGAGGGGAACGCCTCCAGGGACTCGGCGATCTCGACCTGCGCCTCCTCCTGGACGCGGGCGCGCTCCAGCAGGACGGGCAGCTTGCCGATGTTGTGCGTGCCGAAGACGACGTCGACCCAGGGCGCCTTCTTGACGATGGTGTCCCGGTCCTTCTGCGCCAGGCAGCCGCCGACCGCGATCTGCATGCCGGGGCGGGAGGCCTTGCGCGGGGCGAGGCGGCCGAGGTTGCCGTAGAGGCGGTTGTCGGCGTTCTCGCGGACGGCGCAGGTGTTGAAGACGACGACGTCGGCGTCGCCGTCGGCGTCCTCGGGGGCGCGGACGTAGCCCGCCTCCTCCAGCAGCCCGGACAATCGCTCGGAGTCGTGGACGTTCATCTGGCACCCGTAGGTGCGCACCTCATACGTTCGCTTGACGTCCACGGCGTGGCTCCGGTCGATGCTGCTGCTCATGGGTCAAGGGTAAGGGCGCTGCGGGGACGCCCTTCCCGCGCCGGTGCGGGAAGGGACGGCGGGCAGGCCAGCGCGTCACAGGCGACGGCAGTACAGGGCGTCCGGGGTGCGTCCCGAGTCGATCCGGCCGGTGTACGCGATACCGGCCGCGTACTCGTTCTCGGCGCACTGCCCCTTGTAGCGGCCGTACGCGAAGTCGCCGCCCTTCGGTGCGGTACCGCGGTTGTCGCTCCGGTCGAACCAGACCGTGCGCCCGCTGGTGGCGCTGACCGGGCCCGGCGCGCACAGGGCGGCCGAGACGGCGGCGCCGCGGACGCTGTAGCCGGTGAGGAGGGAGCCCTCGGGGCACTGGAGCTTGGTGTAGCCGGACGCCCAGTCCTGTCCCGGCCGGACGTGCCGTTCGTCGGTGACCACCGTGTGGGTGCCGGGCCGCCAGGTGAGGCCGGCGTCGGTGCACAGTCCGCGGTTGCCGGTGTGGGCCAGGCCGATCAGGCGCTGGCCGTCGGGGCAGGCGGCCTTGCGGGCGCCGGAGTCGAAGTCGGGCAGGGCGCGCATCCGCCGGGAGGCGATGAAGTCGCCGTGGTCGGGGCTGAGCATGGACCAGTCGGCGACGGGTGCCACGTGTCCGGTGCGGCCCTGGGCCCCGATCAGCCGCGTCCAGGCGGCGGCCCGCCAGTCGTCGCCGTCGTAGAGGCCCATGCGGTGGCCGGCCGCGTCCCAGTGGAGCAGGGCCCAGCCGTTGCCGCGGCGGTTGTCGTGCCAGCCGACGAGCGGCCAGTACGCGAAGTCGGCGTCGGTGCGGATGAGGTGGTCGACGAAGTTCTCGAACCACGCGCGCTGCGCGCTCCCGGTCCCCTCGCGGCCGCCGACGCCGAACTCGCTGATCCAGACGGGGGCGGTGAAGTGCTGGTCCGCCTCGCCGGAGACGAAGAACGCCTGGCGGTTCAGGACGGAGACCAGTTCGCTCGGGCTCAGGTCGCGGTAGCGGGGGTCGGTGGTCTCGCCGGTGCCGGTCGCCCCGCTGTGGTTGGGGCCGGTGTAGTCGTAGAAGTGGGCCGAGTAGACGAGCTTCCCGGAGTCGACGAGGGTGTGCGAGAGGCGGCGGGCGGGCTCCAGGGTGGGGCGTTCGTGGGCGAAGCCGTCGATGGGGATGCCGGTCCAGTTGATGCCCTCGACGATGATCAGGAGGTCCGGGGAGGCCTCCGTCAGGATGCGGTCGGCGACGCGCTGGGAGGCTGCGAACCAGTCGTGGTTGTCGCCCAGGCCCCAGTTGGGGTCGTCCCAGACGTTGCGGCGCACCTCGTTGTAGAGGTCGGCGCCGACGACGCGCTCGTTGTCCTGGTAGCGGCGGGCCATGAACACCCAGTCGTCCTCCCAGGCCGCGGTCGCCTGCGAGGCGTTCCAGCGTTCGTTGCCGTCGACCCCGCAGCACCAGCGGGTGGTGTTGGTGTGGTTGTTGAGGATGACGGCGAGGCCGGCGGCGGTGAGTTCACGGACCACGGTGTCGTAGACCTGGAGCGGTGTCCTGCCGCGCAGGGCGGGGTTGGCCGCGACGGCGTCGTCGGTGACCGGCCGGGTGTCGTGGACCATCTCGTTGGAGAAGGGCAGCCGGATGCTGTTGATCCCGATCTCCCGGAAGCCGGCGATGATCTCGGCCATGGGCGCGCGGTCGAGGCCGAGCGGGACGCGCCCGGAGTTCTCGCCCGCGTGGTGGTTGGCGTCCTCCTCGGTGCTGCCCGAGCCGTTCCAGGTGCCGCTGGCACCGTGCCAGTTGCCCGAGCGGAGCTTGAAGCGGTCGCCGTCCGCGTCGACGATCCAGCGGCCCCGGGTGCTGAGCGGGCCCGTCCAGTCGTCCTCGGCGGCCGCCGAGGCGGGCACGGAGAGCAGCGGGACCAGGAGGAGTACGGCGACCGGTGCCGCCCTGAGGAAGCGCATCCATGTTGTCATGACAGCGTCATGATGACGCTCCGCCGGTCCACCGTCCAGACCCTCGGCTCAGGGCTCGATCAGCCCCGCGCGGATCGCGTACCGGGTCAGTTCCAGCCGGTCCCGCACGCCCAGCTTCTGGAGCAGGTTGGCCCGGTGCCGCTCGACCGTCTTGGCGCTGATGAAGAGCAGCTCGCCGATCTCCTTGGAGGTGTGGCCCTCCGCGACCAGCTTGAGGATCTCCTCCTCGCGCTCGGTCACCGGCCGCTCCGGCAGCCGGTCGCCGCCGTGCAGCCGCTCCAGGTACGAGCGGACCAGAGCCCGTTCCGCGCCCGGGTAGATGAACGGTTCGTCGCGGAACGCCGCCCGGCACGCCTCGACCAGGTCCCGGTCGGCGACCGACTTCAGCACATAGCCGCCCGCGCCCGCCTTCAGCGCCTCGAAGAAGTACTGCTCGTTGTCGTACATGGTGAGGATCAGGATGCGCAGCTCGGGCAGGCGCCGGGAGAGCTCGCGGGCCGCCTGGAGGCCGGTCATCCGCGGCATGGCGATGTCCAGCACCGCCAGGTCCACCTCCCCGGCGCGGGCCAGTGCGACCGCCTCGGCGCCGTCGGCGGCCTCGGCGACCACCTCCAGGTCCGGCTCCCCGTCGAGGATGAGCCGTACGCCCCGGCGCACCAGGGTGTGGTCGTCGGCGAGGAGCACCCGGATCGGCCCGCTCCGCCTGTTGGCGGCGCCCGGCATCAGCGGCCGCCCCCGGCCGGCACCCGCAGTCTGATCTCCGTGCCCCGCTCCGGCCCCGGCCGCACCAGCAGCTCGGCTCCCACCAGCAGCGCCCGTTCCCGCATGCCCCGGAGACCGGCACCCTCGGGCGAGCCGCCGATGCCCTTGCCGTTGTCGCGCACGACGAGTTCGACGCCGTGCGGCAGCCCCGTCAGCTCGATCCCGGCGCGGTCGGCGCCCGAGTGACGGGCGGTGTTGGTCAGGCCTTCCTGGGCGACCCGGTAGAGCACTAGCTCGGCCTCCTCGGTGAGCGGGGGCAGTTCGGCGGCGACCTGGTGGCGGACGGTCAGTCCGTGCGCGGTGAACTCGGTGGCCAGTGAGCGCAGGGCGCTGACCAGGCCGAGTTCCTCCAGGACGCCGGGGCGCAGACGGCGGGCGATGCGCCGGATCTCGTCGAGTCCGGCCCGGGTGGCCTCCTGGGCCTGGCCGACCTCCTCGCGCAGGCCCTCGGGCGCCCGGTCGGCGACCCGCTTGAGCTGGAGGAGTACGGCGGTGAGGGTCTGGCCGACCTCGTCGTGCAGTTCGGCCGCGATCCGGTGCCGCTCGCGTTCCTGCGCGGACAGCGCCCGGGCGGCGCCCGCGGCCCGCTCGCTCTGCAGCCGGTCCAGCATGCTGTTGTACGTACTGATCAGCTCGGCGGCCTCGGCCGGACCGGCGACCACCTCACGGGCCCCGGGCCGCAGCAGGTCGGCGTCGGCCATCGCGCGGCCCAGCCGGCGCAGCGGGGCGAGGCCGAGGCGCAGCACGACCGCGTTGCCCGCCAGCAGCAGGGCGAGGCCCACGACGACCACGAGGGCCTCGGCGGGCAGGACCGGTGTGGAGACGGTGACCGGGCCGAGCAGCATCGCGGCGGCCACGACCAGGCCGGCCGCGTTGAGGGAGAAGATCCGCCAGAACAGGGACACAGGCGCGTTCCGACTCCTTCCGGCTCTCCATGGCACCGCCGACACCACCATCTCCGTTCGAGCCCGATCGCGTATATCCGTGCCAACACCCATGTCGCCACCGTACGGGCGGATGGAAGCATGCGACGGAGCCGCCTTGATCACGGGCGGCCGGGGCATCGCCGAAGCGCCGTGCCGATGGGTCGTGTTGACGAGCGAGAGGGAAAGAGAAACGTGTCTGCGCCACGTCTGAGGGCGACACCGCTACCCGGCATCGGGGTCCAGTACGACCTCGTGACGCGGGAACACCGCCATCTGTCCGTGGTGGCACACCGGGACGGGCTGCGCACGGTGAACGTGTACCGGGCCGACGATCCCGACTCCTGCCTGCAGTCCCTGCGGCTCACCGGGCCCGAGGCGGACTCGCTGATCGACGCGCTGAAGCCGTCCCACCACAGCCCGAACCTGCTGCACACCACCGACCTGGGCCTGGTCGCCGAGCGGATCGAGGTGGCCTCCACCTCCCGCTGGAACGGCCGGCTGCTGGGCGACACCCGGATGCGGACCGAGACGGGCGCCTCCGTGGTGGCCGTGCTGCGCAGGGCCGAGGCCATCCCCTCCCCCGCGCCGGACTTCCGCCTGATCGGCGGTGACACCCTGATCGTCATCGGCACCCGCGAAGGCGTGGACTCCGCCGCGTCGATACTCGGGCAGGAGTGAACCGGTGCATTCCGGCATCCTGCTGATCGAGTTCGGTTCGATCATTCTCGGCCTGGGCCTGCTCGGCCGGGCCGCCGCCCGTTTCCGGCTCTCGCCGATCCCGCTGTACCTGCTCGCCGGGCTGGCCTTCGGCGAGGGCGGGCTGCTGCCGCTGGGGGCCAGTGAGGAGTTCGTCGCGGCGGGCGCGGAGATCGGCGTCATCCTGCTGCTGCTCATGCTGGGCCTGGAGTACACGGCCGGCGATCTCGTCACCAACCTCAAGTCCCACTACCCCGCCGGTCTCGTCGACGGGGCCCTCAACGCCCTCCCGGGCGCGGCGATGGCGCTGCTGCTGGGGTGGGGGCCGGTGGCGGCCGTGGTCCTGGCCGGCGTCACCTGGATCTCGTCGTCCGGGGTCATCGCGAAGGTGCTGAACGACCTGGGCCGGGTCGGCAACCGGGAGACCCCGGTCATCCTCAGCGTGCTGGTGCTGGAGGACCTGGCGATGGCGGTGTACCTGCCCATCGTCACGGCCCTGGTCGCCGGGGCGGGCCTGCTGGCCGGCAGCGTCACCCTGGCCGTCGCCCTGGGCGCGGCGGGCCTGGTCCTCTTCCTCGCGGTCCGCTACGGCCGGATCATCTCCCGGTTCGTCTCCAGCGACGACCCCGAGAAGCTGCTGCTGGTCGTGCTGGGTCTGACCATCCTGGTCGCGGGCGTGGCGCAGCAGCTCCAGGTGTCCGCCGCGGTGGGCGCGTTCCTGGTCGGCATCGCACTGTCCGGGGAGGTCGCCGAGGGCGCGCACACGCTGCTCAGCCCGCTGCGGGACCTGTTCGCGGCGGTCTTCTTCGTCTTCTTCGGCCTGCACACCGATCCGGCGAGCATCCCGCCGGTGCTGCTGCCGGCGCTCGCCCTCGCGGTGCTCACGGCGGGCACGAAGATCGCCACCGGGTACTGGGCGGCCCGGCGGGCCGGCATCTCCGAGAAGGGCCGCTGGCGCGCGGGCGGGGCGCTGGTGGCGCGCGGTGAGTTCTCGATCGTCATCGCGGGCCTCGCGGTCAGCGCGGGCATCGAGCCCTCGCTGGGCCCGCTGGCCACGGCCTACGTCCTCATCCTGGTCATCGTCGGCCCGCTGACGGCACGGTTCACGGAACCGGTGGCCATGTGGTGGACGGCCCGCCGCAAGCCGGAGCCCCGTGAGGCGGCGGCGGAGGAGACGGCGCCCCTGTAGCGGCGCCACCCCCGCGGAGGGCCGGGCCGGTCTCTCCGCGGGGGCCCGCACCGGACATCTCGCTCACCCGACTCGAAGGCCGCCGAACCCGTACCGGGCCCGGCGGCCACTTTGGTGCCGGTGCCGGGACCCGGGCCGGTAAGACGCACGCCGGCGCCTCGACGGGAGACGCCGCTGGGGCTCCGGGCCCGGAGGGGGTGCGGCGGCTCGGGTGTCCGGCGGACAGCGGCGCGGAGGCCCTCGGCGGAGGGCGGCTCGACGGCACAGCAGTGGGTGTAGCGGCGGCTCGGGGGTCCGACGGACGGCGGCACGGTGGCCCTCGGCGGAGGACAGCTCGACGGCACAGCGGCGGGCGTACCGGCGACACGGTGGTCCGACGGACGGCGGCAGGGTGGCTCGACGGCTGCCTGGCGGAGGGCGTAGCAGCGCCGCTACGGCTTGGCGAAGGCGTACCGGCGACCACTCCCCGGTGTCCGGCCCCGGTCGGGCCGTAGGGGCGCGCGGGCGCTGCTGGGGTTCTGGGCCCGGAGGGGTTGGCGGCGGCTCGATGGTTCGACGGATGACTGCTCGACGGCCCCACGGCCCGGCGGAGGGCGTACCGGCGGCTCGGGGTCCGACGGACGGCGGCACGACGACGCAGCGGCGCGCCGACGGCCTGGCGGAGGGAGGCGCGGCAGCCCCCGGAGGAGCATGGCTCGTCGGCCTCATGGAAAGCCTGGCGGCGGCTCGACGGCCCGGCGCAAGGCCGCGGGGTGGCCCTCGTCGAGGGAAGGCGGCTCAACCGCCTCACGGTGGACGGGGCCGCGGCGAGACAGCCCGGTGGGCAGCTCGGCGACGTAGCACCGTGCCCGGGGCATCCCCGCGGGCGGCGTGAGGCGGCGCCTCTGGGCTCGAAGAAGGTGCCAGGCCTCCCCGTAGCCGAAAGCACTCAGCGGGCCCCTCGGGGGCGTCAGGGGCCCGTCAGGAGTGCCCCGGGGTCCATCCCCCAGGCGCTCTCCTAAGCACACCCCGGAGCGCAGCACCCCCGGTGTACCTCATGTGCGCCCCAGACCGCGCCCCTCTCCTTCCTCATGAGCGCCCCCTGAGCACAGCACCCCCGGTATGGACACCCCTGAGCACAGCACCCCCGGTGCACCCCAAGGCCGCCCCCGACCGCCCCCGTCTTCCCCAGGGCCGCCCCCGACCGCGTCCCCCGTCTTCCCCACGGGCGCCCCCGACCGCAGCACCCCCGCGCTCACCTCAGCGCCGTACGCCCCCCGGGCTGTCGTTCCAGCCCTGGCGGCGCAGTACCTCCGCCACGTCGGGGGCCTCGTAGTGGTCGCCCTTGAGTACCTTGCCGTCGGCCCGGCGGGCGATCCGCCCGTCGGGCCCCCGCTTCGTCATGTTGGAGCGGTGCACCTCGGCGATCACCGCGTCCAGGTCGATCCCGTGCACGAGCGCCGTGCCGTACGCCACGTAGACGACGTCCGCGAGTTCGTGCGCGAGTCGGTCGAGCGGCCCGGTGACGGAGACCTCGGCCACCTCCGCGGCTTCCTCCGTGAGCAACTGCCCCCGGAGTTCGGCCAGTTCCGGCGAGACCTCGCAGGGCTCGGAGTGGGTGACGAGCCCGAGGGCGTGGTGGAAGGCGCGGACCAGGTCGGCGGGCGAGGAGGTCATGGGGCGACCCTACCGAGCCCGGGCTCGCGGGCCGCCCCTGGTCAGCAGGGCGTACCGCCTGGCAGGATCGCCCGCATGTCCACGCTGCTCACCCGTATCGGCAGGCGCCGGGCCCTGAGGGGCGCGGGCGCCGTCGCCGTCGCCCTCGGGCTGCTGCTGTGGTGGCTGCTGCCCCTGGGCGAGCAGCCGCCGAGCGGGACGATCACGTTCAGCACGGGCACCCGGGCCGGCGTCTACCACGAGTACGGCGAGCGGCTGCGGGCCGAGCTGGCCAAGGACATGCCCGATCTGAAGGTGGAGCTCCGGACCAGCAACGGATCGCAGCAGAACGTCCAGCGCGTGGCGACCGGCGAGGCCGACTTCACCATCGCCGCCGCCGACGCGGTGGAGACGTACGAGCTCGACGGCCGGCCGGGCGCCGACCGGCTGCGCGGGGTCGCACGGCTGTACGACGACTATGTGCAGCTCGTCGTCCCGCCCGACTCCGACATCCGCTCCGTCGCCGACCTGCGGGGCAAGCGGGTGGCCATAGGGCTGCCCGACTCGGGGGTGCGGCTGATCGCCACCCGGGTGCTGAAGGCGGCCGGCATCGACCCGGAGAAGGACATCACGCCCCGGCAGGACGGCATCGACACCGGTCCCGGGCTGCTCGGCACCGACCTGGACGCGTTCTTCTGGTCGGGCGGGCTGCCCACCCGCGGGCTGACCGAGATCGCCGAGACCTCCACGTTCCGGTTCGTGCCGATCGAGGGGAAGCTGGTCGCCAAGGTCCACGGGCAGGGCGGCGCCACCCACTACTACCGGGCCACGAACATGCCGGAGTCGGCGTACAAGACCATTCAGAACGGGTCCACGGTGGCCACGATGGCCGTCTCCAACCTGCTCGTGACCCGCACCGACCTGGACCCGCGGCTCACCGAATGGCTGACCCGGACCGTGCTCGACAGCCGGGACGGGATCGGCGCCCACGTCCACTCCGCGCAGCTCGTCGACGTCCGCACCGCGATCTACACCGATCCGCTGCCCCTCCACGAGGGGGCCCGGCGCTTCTACCGCTCGGCCAAGCCCTGAGCGGAGCCCGGGTCGGCCGCGCTGCGCGGCACCCGTACCGTCACCTTCAGACCGTGCGGCTCGTGACGGCCGTAGACGATCGAGCCGCCGCCCGCCGAGAGCAGCGCGCGGGAGATGGACAGGCCGAGCCCGGAGCCCTTGACGTTCTGGTGCCGGCCGCTGCGCCAGAAGCGGTCGCCGATCCGGGCCAGCTCCTCGTCGGTCAGACCCGGGCCGAGGTCGGCGACCAGGACGGTCGCGTGGGCGCCGGTGGAGCCCACGGTGACCTCCACGCGCCCATCGCGCGGGGTGAACTTGACCGCGTTGTCGATCACCGCGTCCAGCGCGGACGACAGGGCGACCGGGTCCACCCAGGCGGTGGTGGGCGGGCAGTCGCCGACCAGGTCGACGCCCTTCGCCGCCGCGGTCGGTGACCAGGCCCCGACGCGTTCGGCGGTCAGCGCGCCGATGTCGGTGAGTCTGAGGTCGGCCGCGGTGTGCTCGGCGAGCGCCAGGTCGAGCAGGTCGTCCAGGACCTGGGCGAGCCGCTTGCCCTCGGTCTGCACCGAGGCGATCTCCTCGTTGCCCTCGGGCAGCTCCAGAGCGAGCAGCTCGATCCGCAGCAGCAGCGCCGACAGCGGATTGCGCAACTGGTGCGAGGCGTCGGCGACGAAGGCGCGCTGCTGTTCCAGCACGTCCTCGACGTTGTCCGCCATCTCGTTGAACGAGCGGGCCAGCCGCCGCAGCTCCGGCGGCCCCCCGGCGGCCGCGACCCGGGACTTCAGACGGCCGCTCGCGATCGCGTGCGTGGTGGCGTCCAGCACCCGTACGGGCCGCAGCACCCAGCCGGTCAGGCGCAGCGCGGCGCCCACCGCCAGCAGCATGGCGGCGAACTCCCCGGCGGCGATGACCAGCCAGCCGTGCAGCATCCGCGAGCGCATCTCACCGGTGGGCGAGTCCGTGACGACCACCGCGACGACGTCACCGTCCCGGACGACCGGCGAGGCGACGACCAGCCGGCCCCGCTGCCAGGGCCAGACCTGCCGCGGATCGTGGCTGCGCCGGCTCAGCAGCGCCTCCTCGAACGCCTCGCGCACCTCACCGGTCCCGGGCAGGAACCAGGTCGCCGGCGCGTTGGCCAGCGGGGCGTCGCCCGGCAGGAAGACACCGGCCCGGATGCCGTAGACGCCGTGGTAGCTCTCCAGCTCACGGCTGAGGGTGCGGCCCTCGTCGCGCGGCCCCTCGGGGGTGTCCATGACCGAGCGGGCCATCGCGGCGAAGTAGGCGGTGTCGTCGATCCGGTCCACGACCACCTTCTGCTGCTGCGCCGCCGCCAGGCTCACCGCGAGCGGCACCCCGAGTGCCAGCAGCACGGCCGCCATCAGCACGATGAGCAGCGGGAGGAGTCGAGTGCGCACCCGTGCCCGCTAGCCCGCCGGGGCGACGAGCCGGTAGCCGACGCCGCGCACGGTCTCGATCAGGGCCGGCATGCGCAGCTTGGCGCGCAGGGAGGCGACGTGGACCTCCAGGGTCCGCCCGGTCCCCTCCCAGCTGGTGCGCCACACCTCGCTGATGATCTGCTCCCGGCGGAAGACCACGCCGGGCCGCTGCGCGAGCAGGGCCAGCAGGTCGAACTCCTTGCGGGTCAGCTGGACGACGGTGCCGTCCACGCTCACCTGGCGGGTGGGCAGCTCGATCTGGACCGGGCCCAGGCGCAGCAGGGTGTCCCCGGCGGCCACCGGGTCCTCGGGGACGGTGCGCCGGCTGACGGCGTGGATCCGGGCGAGCAGCTCGCCGGTGTCGTAGGGCTTGACCACGTAGTCGTCGGCGCCGAGGTTGAGGCCGTGGATGCGCGACCGTACGTCGGAACGGGCCGTCACCATGATCACCGGGGTGCTGGTGCGCTTGCGGATCTTGCCGCACACCTCGTAGCCGTCCTGGTCGGGCAGGCCCAGGTCGAGCAGGACGACGCCGAAGCCGGCGCCCTCCGGGACCAGCGCCTGGAGCGCCTCCTCGCCGCTGCGGGCGTGGGTGACCTCGAAGCCGTGCCGCGCCAGGACCGCGGACAGGGCGGCGGCGACATGGTTGTCGTCCTCGACGAGGAGCAGTCTCATCCCGTCCCCTTCCTGTTCATCGGCCGTACGGGTGGTTCGGCTGGACTCGTGGCGTGCACGCGCGCGTGCATCAAGGCAGTCACGCTGATGGACGACGACGCCGTCAAGTGGGTTCCGGTTGCGCGGGGCTTGTCGTTATCCACCCGGTACGCGCCCAGCTCGCAAGTGCTACAACACGTGTCCGATTGCTATCGGATCGTGATGCTCAGATTCCCCTCAGAACTGATGACGCAGGTCGGATACGGTTATTACTGTCCTCCGAAACCGAGGAGGACGGAGCCTGAGAGCGATGACCGAAGTATCGGTGGCCAAGGAAGACATGGCCGCGAGCGGCGACCTGGTCGTCCTGAAGGGCGTCAACAAGCATTTCGGCGCGTTGCACGTGCTCCAGGACATCGATCTGACGATCGCCCGCGGCGAGGTCGTCGTGGTCATCGGGCCCTCCGGGTCCGGGAAGTCCACCCTGTGCCGCACCATCAACCGTCTCGAGACGATCGACTCGGGGACGATCACCGTCGACGGCAAGCCGCTGCCCGCCGAGGGCAAGGAGCTGGCCCGACTCCGCGCCGACGTCGGCATGGTGTTCCAGTCGTTCAACCTGTTCGCGCACAAGACCGTGCTCGACAACGTCATGCTGGGCCAGACCAAGGTCCGCAAGACCGACAAGAAGAAGGCCGAGGAGAAGGCCCGCAGCCTGCTCGACCGGGTGGGTGTGGCCAACCAGGCGGACAAGTACCCCGCCCAGCTCTCCGGCGGCCAGCAGCAACGTGTGGCCATCGCGCGCGCCCTGGCGATGGACCCCAAGGTCATGCTCTTCGACGAGCCGACCTCGGCCCTCGACCCGGAGATGATCAACGAGGTGCTGGAGGTCATGCAGCAGCTCGCCCGGGACGGCATGACCATGATCGTCGTGACCCATGAGATGGGGTTCGCCCGTTCGGCCGCCAATCGAGTGGTGTTCATGGCCGACGGACGGATCGTCGAAGAGGCTGTGCCGGACCAGTTCTTCAGCAACCCGCGCAGCGACCGTGCCAAGGACTTCCTGTCCAAGATCCTGCACCACTGACGACGCGGTCCCGCACCCCTGACGAAGCGGTCCCGCCTCCCTGACGACGCGTTCCGCCGCACCGGCGACGCGATCACGCACCACCGGCGACGCCACCGACGTCGACGGACCCGCGTCACCCGCACCGACGGTTCGCACCTCCTCACCAGACAAAGGATGTTCACCATGAAGCTCCGCAAGGTCACCGCCGCGGCGGCCGCTGCGCTCGTCCTCTCCCTCACCGCGACCGCCTGTGGCGGCGACGACGACAGCAGCAGCAGCGGGGACACCGGTTCCAGCGGCGGCGGCGACAAGATCAAGGTCGGCATCAAGTACGACCAGCCCGGTCTGGGCCTGAAGACGCCCGACGGTTCCTTCTCCGGCTTCGACGTGGACGTCGCCACCTACGTGGCGAAGGAACTCGGCTACGACGAGAACCAGATCGAGTTCGTCGAGACCAAGAGCGCCGACCGCGAGAACGCGCTCGCCCGTGGCGACGTGGACTTCATCGCCGCCACCTACTCGATCACCGACGAGCGCAAGGAGAAGGTCGACTTCGCCGGCCCGTACCTCCTGGCCCACCAGGACCTGCTGGTCAAGGCGGACTCCGACATCGTCGAGGGAACCGACCTCAACGGCAAGAAGCTCTGCTCGGTCACCGGTTCGACCTCGGCGCAGAACGTCAAGGACGAGATCGCCCCGGACGCGCAGCTGAAGCAGAACGGCACGTACTCCGAGTGCATCGCCGGTCTGCAGAGCGGCGCGGTCGACGCGGTCACCACCGACGACTCGATCCTGGCCGGCTTCGCCGCGCAGGACCAGTACAAGGGCCAGTTCAAGCTCGCCGGCCTGAAGCTGAGCAACGAGAACTACGGCATCGGCGTCAAGAAGGGCGACACCGAGACCGTGAACAAGATCAACACCGCACTGGAGAAGATGGTCAGCGACGGCGCCTGGGAGAAGGCCGTCGAGGACAACTTCGGCCCCGCCGAGTACAAGAACGAGCCCGCGCCGAAGATCGGCAACATCGTTCAGTAACGCGGAATCCGCGCCCGCGCCGCCGCCGTCGGCCTGACCCTCACGGCGGCGGCGCGGCACGTCAGCACGGGCGGCGTCCCGACCGGCCGCCGCCCGTGCACCACGTAGGCCACACACCCGGAAGCGCGGGAGACAGTGTTCGACTTTCTTTCTGACTATGACGACCCGAGCCTGCTCGGCGCCTTCTGGGTGACGGTGCAGCTCACCATTTTCTCGGGCATCGGTTCCCTGGTCTGGGGCACCCTGCTGGCGGCCATGCGGGTCAGCCCTGTCCCCTTGATGCGCGGTTTCGGCACCGCTTATGTGAACATCGTTCGGAACATCCCCCTGACCGTCATCATCGTCTTCACCTCGCTCGGCCTCGCCGACATCTTCGGAATGACGATGGGCGCGCCCGACGACTTCGAGGCCCAGGGCTTCCGCCTGGCGATCCTCGGTCTGGTCGCCTACACGGCCGCCTTCGTCTGCGAGGCGCTGCGCTCCGGCATCAACACCGTGCCGGTGGGGCAGGCCGAGGCGGCCCGCGCCCTCGGCCTGAGCTTCAGTCAGGTGCTCCGGCTGATCGTCCTGCCACAGGCGTTCCGCGCGGTCATCGGCCCGCTCGCCAACGTGCTGATCGCGCTCACCAAGAACACCACGGTGGCGGCGACCATCGGCGTGGCCGAGGCGGCCCTGCTGATGAAGGAAATGATCGAGAACGAGGCCCAGACGCTGCTCATCGGCGCGATCTTCGCCTTCGGTTTCGTGGTTCTGACCCTGCCCACCGGCCTGTTCCTCGGCTGGCTGAGCAAGCGACTGGCGGTGAAGCGGTGACCTCGGTTCTGTACGACGCGCCCGGCCCGAAGGCCAAGCGGCGCAATGTGATCTTCTCGATCGTCTTCGTCGTCCTGCTCGCCCTGCTCGCGTGGTGGGTCTGGCAGGTGATGGACGACAAGGGCCAGCTGGAGTGGGCCCTGTGGAAGCCGTTCACCGAGTCCGCGGCGTGGACGACCTACCTGCTGCCCGGCCTGGCCGACACCCTCAAGGCCGCGGCGCTGGCCATGGTCATCGCGCTGCCGCTGGGCGCCGTCTTCGGCATCGCCCGGATGTCCGACCACCGCTGGGTGCGCGGCGCGGCCGGCACGGTCGTCGAGTTCTTCCGGGCCATCCCGGTCCTGCTGCTGATGCTGTTCGCGAACGAGTTCTACGCCCGTTCCACCGACGTCAGCAGCGCCGACCGCCCGCTCTACGCCGTCGTCACCGGCCTGGTGCTCTACAACGCCTCGGTCCTCGCCGAGATCGTCCGGGCCGGCATCCTGGCCCTGCCCCGAGGCCAGACGGAGGCCGCCCAGGCGATCGGCCTGCGCAAGAGCCAGACGATGGCCACCATCCTGCTCCCGCAGGCGGTCACGGCCATGCTCCCGGCGATCGTCAGCCAGCTGGTGGTCATCGTGAAGGACACCGCGCTGGGCGGCATCATGCTCGGCTTCACCGAGCTGCTGAACGCGCGCGGCACGCTCGCGGCCAACTACGCCAACGTCATTCCGAGCTTCATCGTGGTGGCGATCATCTACATCGTCCTCAACTTCATCCTGACCAGCTTCGCCGGCTGGCTGGAGGGCAGGCTGCGGCGCAGCAAGCGCAGCACGGGGGCGGTGCTCGGGGCGGAGGACATGGAGGAGCTCAACCCGGCGGCCACCGGTGGCACTTACGGCACCGGTGCCGGAGGGTCGATCTGACCCACGGTCAGATGTTTTGAGCGGACGGAGGGCAGTGGCTTGATCGCCACTGCCCTCCGTCACTTGACGCAAGCACCGGCAATGGGTTGCATACGTTCTGTGATCGTGCACCCTGCTCAAACCTCCTGTTCACACGCGTCCCTCGGGGCACCGTCGCGGGCAGGGGGCACCACACCGTGGACCCGGTGATCATCGTCGGAGCGGGGCCCGTCGGGCTCACGCTCGCCCTGGCGCTGGCGCGTCAGGAGGTGCCGTCGGTCGTCCTCGACGAAGGCCCCGGCAAGGACGAACCCCGACTGGCGCGCTCCGTCGTACTGCGCGAGGACACCGCCGCCCTGATGGAGCGTCTGACCGGACTCTCCCTCGCGCGGGCCGGCTGCCGACTGGCCGGCTGGCGGTCGATGCGGCGCAAGCAGGTGATGCGCGAGGTGTCCTTCGACCACGCGGCGCCCGTGCACATCGCCCAGCACGTCCTCACCGACGCCCTGCGTGCGGCCCTCGCCGGCGAGCGGCTGGTGAGGATCGCGACGGACAGCCGGCTCGACGGCGTCGAGCAGGAGACCTCCGGCGTCACCGCGCGCACCCGCGGCCCCAAGGGCACCTGGTGGCGCGGCAGTTACCTGGTCGGCTGCGACGGCCCCCGCTCCACGGTCCGCAAGCTCCAGGACATCCGCTTCCCCGGCCGTACGGCCGTCGAACGGCACGCGGTCGCCGCGCTGCGCACCGAACTCCCCTGGCCCGACGAGGCGATGCTGCACCGGATGCCGCCGTGGCGGACCTCCGGCCCCTCGGCCGGCGAGGTCACCGCACGCCCGCTGCCGGAGGGCGCCTGGCGGCTGGACTGGCTCCTCCCGCCGGGCAAGGACCTCGTGACACCGGAACTGCTGGTGTCCCGCGTCCGGGAGACCCTGGCCGGCTGGACGGGCGGCGCGACCCCGTCCTACGAACTGCTCGACACCGGCGTCCACACCGTGCACCACCGGCTGGCGCGGCGCTGGCGGGCCGGGCGGGTCTTCCTGGCCGGAGACGCCGCGCACCTGCTCGGCGCGCTCGGCACCCACGGCCTCGACGAGGGGCTCAGGGACGCCGACAACCTCGCCTGGAAGCTGGCCCTGGCCTGGCACCACGGGCCGCACGAGGCGCTGCTGGACAGCTACCAGACCGAGCGGCGCGCGATCGTCGCCGCCCGGCTGCGCGCCGCCGACCAGGCCCTGCCGCTGCTGCGCGGTGGCGGCGGGCTGCGCGCGTACGTGCCCGGCTCGGCCCGCGGCCATGACGCTCTGCTCGCCGAGGGCCACCTGGGGCGCGGGGCGCTCGGTGCGCCGGGGGCGCACGCCGATTCGCCGCTGGCGCCCCGCCATCTGGAGGGCGAGGTGTCCGTCGACACCCCCGTGGGCGCTCCGGTGCGCGATGTGCGGGTGACCGCGGAGGACGGATCGTTCGTGCAGTTGCGGGAGCGGCTCGGGCGGGGCGCCCTGCTGGTCCTGCTGATCGCGCCCGGTACGGGGGTGTGGGACCGCAAGCACTGGGTGACCGCCGGGATCATGCCCCGGCTCGCGGCGGCCGTGACGGCGCTGCCGCATCCGGCCGAGCTGCTGGTCGCCGAGAGCTACCCGGGCGCTGCCCCGCACACGGTCCTGCTGGTGCGGCCCGACGGCCATCTCGTCACGGCGCTGAACGGGGTGCGCCCGGCGGATCTGTACGCCGCGGCGGAGGCGACGCTCGGGGGTCCGGTGGAGTCGGAGACGGAGGCCGAGGCGGGGGCGGCGGCGGGTTCGCGGTGAGCGGGGGGCGCTCCGGGCGGGGAGCGCCCCGAACCGGGGTTCGGCGCGTCGGGGCGCGCCCAGCGCCTCCGCGGAGTGCGCTCCCGCGCACTGCACCGTCCACATGCTGACGGTCAGTTGACCACTCCCCACCACCGTGGTGTACTCCGCTTCGTGACGTACACCTGTGTGCACCTGTGGCGGAAGGTCCATGTGGACCTGGTCCGCTACGCGGGCTGCATGTGTACCCGGTCCTGCTGAATTCGCATCTCTGCACATCTGCGCGCGCCCGCCGTCGTGCCGCCGCGCGCTCTCCGCGAACACTCATCAGGACGGTCGAAGTGTCTGTCACCCCCTCCGCTTCCGTTTCCCTTGCCGCCGCTCCCACACAGGCGGACCTCCTCGACTTCGCACGGCGTACGGCCGCCGACGCCGAGCTGATCGCCTCCCTCCCGCTCGACCCCGAGGGCCGCACCTGGGTGCGGCTGGAGGGGCCCGCCGGGAGCGAGGCATGGCTGATCGGCTGGCCGCCCGGCTCGGGCACCGGCTGGCACGACCACGCGGACTCGGTCGGCGCCTTCGTGACCGCGGCCGGGGAGCTGAAGGAGAACTCGCTCGCCGCCCGGCTGCCCACGGACGGCTGGAAGACGCTGGAACTCAGCGAGGACGTGGACCGCGAGCGCCGACTGCCGGCCGGCAAGGGCCGCTCCTTCGGCCACCACCACGTCCACGAGGTCCTCAACGAGTCCCCCGGCCACCACGCGATCTCCGTGCACGCCTACTACCCGCCGCTGCCCCGCATCCGCCGCTACAGCCGCACCGGTCCCGTCCTGCGTCTGGAGCAGGTGGAGCGCCCGGAGGACTGGCAGTGAGCGGCTGGTCCGAACAGCCGTTCGGTATCGACGAGTTGCTGGAGCGGGTGCGCGCGGCCTACCCGCGCGTCACCGCGCGGGAGGCCCACGAGGCCGCCCGGTCCGGCGAGGCACTGCTGGTGGACATCCGGTACGCGGCACTGCGCGAACGGGACGGGCTGATCCCCGGCGCCCTGGTGGTGGAGCGCAACGAGCTGGAGTGGCGGCTCGATCCGCTGGGCAGCCACCGGGTGCCGGAGGCCACCGGCCATGACCTGCGGGTGGTCGTCGTCTGCAACGAGGGCTACGCCTCCAGCCTGGCGGCCGAGTCCCTGCACCGGCTGGGCCTGCACCGGGCGACGGACCTGATCGGCGGCTTCCAGGCCTGGCGGGCAGCGGGACTACGGGTCGTGGACGGCGCGTCCGACTCCGGCCCTCACTAGAGTCCGGCTCCCACTCGAAGCCCGGCTCCCGTTCCGGATCCGCGGGGTGACCCTCGGCCGGGCTGTCCCCGGACCGCGGTGCGCGACCCGCTCCGTCTACTCGGCGTTCGCCGGGCAGTAGAGCGGAGCGGTGTCCGCGTTGTCCGCGGTCACCAGGCGCACCGGGGTCTGGGCGATCCGGTCGGCGCCCCAGTCGCGCAGCAGGGCGATGGTGTTGGTCACCGCCAGTTCGCCGGTGTCCGCGGCCGAGTTGGCGACGGTCGCGGCGAATCGGCCGTCCTTGAGGGCGGCCAGCCCCTCGTCCGTTCCGTTGACGGTGACGATCTCGACCGCCTCTCCGCCCCCCTCGTCGAGCGCCTCGCGGACCGCGAAGGCCATCGCCTCGTTGGCGACGAAGGCGTAGTCGAGGTCGGGGTGGTCCCGGATCATCTCCGCGGCGACCTCGCGGGCCTTGCCGGGGTCGAACATCCCGGGTTCCGCCGCGACGACCTCCGCGTTCGTGGGCAGCCCGGACTCGAAGCCGCCCACCAGCAGGTCCGAGGCGGCTCCCGGCGCCCCCGCGACGACGGCGACCTGGACCTCCTGGCCGGCGGCGTCCTTCTCGATCCAGTCGGCGTCCAGGCGGCCGACCTGTTCGAGGTCGACGACGACGGCCCCGAGGATGTCGCCCGTGTCGTCGGGAACGACGGAGGTGAGGAAGACGGGGACCTCGGCGCTCCTGGCCTTGGCGATGTCGTCGCGCAGCGCGTCCACGTCCACCGTCTGCACGATGATCGCGTCCACTCCCCGAGCGATCATGTCCTCGATGTTGGCCAGTTCGGTCGCCGCGTCCTGACCGGAGTTGGCGATGTGGAGATCGGCGAGGTTGTTGCGGGCCGTGTCGTCGACGGCCGCCTCCAGACACTTGTGGAACGGCGAGGTGCCGCCGTTGACGAACCCGAGCGTGAGCGGGCCGTCGCTCTTCTTCTCGGTCTCGGGCTGCAGCAGTCCGCAGCCGCCGAGGATCAGGCTGGAGCAGAGCAGGGACATGGCCAGCGGTCTGCCGCGGCGGACGGAACAAGGCATGGCGGGCTGCCTTTCGGAGCGCACGGAGGGGCCCCCGACAGGGGAGCGTGAGGGTCAAGTCGTCGGTGGGGACACAGACTTGAAGCCCAGCCGGGCTCGGACGTCCGCGCGACGTCGGCAGACGGTACAGCCACCCGCGGCCCGCTCGACCCTCCCGGGAACGCAACGTAAGCCTGCGGCTCACGCATCCCACGGGACCCCGGCGTTACCGCGTCAGTACTCCTCGCCGGGCAGGAACTCGGTGTCCTCGCCCTCCGCCTCCAGCGCCTGCCGGACCACCCGCAGCGCCATTCCCTCCGGGTACCCCTTGCGGGCGAGCATCCCGGCGAGCCGGCGCAGCCGCTTGTCGCGGTCGAGGCCCCGGGTGGACCGGAGTTTGCGGTCGACGAGTTCGCGGGCCGTCGCCTCCTCCCGCTCGGAGTCGAGCTGTCCGACGGCCGCGTCGATCAGCGAGGAGTCGACGCCCTTGGTCCGCAGTTCCCGCGCGAGCGCACGCCGGGCCAGCCCCCGCCCGTGGTGCCGGGACTCCACCCAGGCGTCCGCGAACGCGCTGTCGTTGATCAGTCCGGCCTCCTCGAACCGGGACAGCACCTCCTCCGCGGCCTCGTCCGGGATCTCCCGCTTGCGCAGCGCGTCGGCGAGCTGCTTGCGGGTGCGCGGGGTCCCGGTGAGCAGGCGCAGGCAGATCGCCCGTGCCCGCTCCACCGGGTCCCCGGGGGGCTCCCCCTTCTCGGCCCTCGACGAGGAGGAGGTGCCTCCGTCCTCACCGGTCGGTTCTTCGCGGCCGCGTCGACGGCGGCCCCGGGCGCCGCCCGCGCCACGAGCCCCGCCGGCTCCGCGGCGCGCACCGCCGGCAAGCCCATCGGTGTCCGGTCCCGGGCCGCCGTCCCCCCGGAGCCCGTCGCCGTACGTCCCGTCCCTGCCCCGACCGACGCCGTCGGCGTACGGCCCGTCGTCGCCGTACAGCCCGCCGTGATCGTCGCCGAAGCCGTACGGCCCGTCGTCGCCGTACTCGCCGCCCACCCCGGCGGGACCGCCGACGCCTCTCCCGGCCCGCGCCCTCGGCGGGTCCGGGCTGGCGTACTCGGCCCAGTCGGTTCGTCGTGTCATGGGTCAGCTCTTGGCGGCGGTGGCCTTCTTGGCGACCTTCGCCGCGGCCGGAGCGGGCACCGACTTGGCTGCCTCGTCGGTGGCGGCGGAGCCCGCGGCGTCCGCACCCGGCTCGGCGGCCGGATCCTGGGGACGCACGCCGACGCCCAGCTTCTCCTTGATCTTCTTCTCGATCTCGTTGGCCAGGTCGGGGTTGTCCTTGAGGAAGTTGCGCGCGTTCTCCTTGCCCTGGCCGAGCTGGTCGCCCTCGTACGTGTACCAGGCGCCGGCCTTGCGGACGAAGCCGTGCTCCACGCCCATGTCGATCAGGCCGCCCTCGCGGCTGATGCCCTGCCCGTAGAGGATGTCGAACTCGGCCTGCTTGAAGGGCGGCGCGACCTTGTTCTTGACGACCTTGACGCGGGTGCGGTTGCCGACCGCGTCGGTGCCGTCCTTCAGCGTCTCGATGCGGCGGATGTCGAGGCGCACCGACGCGTAGAACTTCAGGGCACGGCCACCGGTCGTGGTCTCCGGAGAGCCGAACATCACGCCGATCTTCTCGCGGAGCTGGTTGATGAAGATCGCGGTGGTCTTGGACTGGTTGAGCGCGCTGGTGATCTTCCGCAGCGCCTGGCTCATCAGACGGGCCTGGAGACCGACGTGGCTGTCGCCCATCTCGCCCTCGATCTCCGCACGCGGGACGAGCGCGGCGACGGAGTCGATGACGATCAGGTCGAGGGCACCGGAGCGGACCAGCATGTCCACGATCTCCAGGGCCTGCTCGCCGTTGTCCGGCTGGGAGAGGATCAGGTTGTCGATGTCGACGCCGAGCTTCTTGGCGTACTCGGGGTCGAGGGCGTGCTCCGCGTCCACGAAGGCGACCTGGCCGCCGGCCTTCTGCGCGTTCGCCACCGCGTGCAGCGTCAGCGTCGTCTTACCGGAGGACTCCGGTCCGTACACCTCCACCACGCGGCCGCGCGGCAGGCCGCCGACGCCGAGGGCCACGTCGAGCGCGGTCGATCCGGTCGGGATGACCTCGATGGGCTCCATCGACCGCTCGCCCATGCGCATGACCGCGCCCTTGCCGAATTGCCGTTCAATCTGTGCGAGTGCGGCATCCAGGGCCTTCTCGCGGTCGGTTCCTGCCATGGGTTCCACCCGATTTGCTTGAGTCGATCGCTTCACGTCAAAGACGCTAACGCCTGCCACTGACAATGCGCCCCGACGCCCGCCCGGCCTGTGGATAACCGAGGTACCAACCTGGACAGACCATCCCGAAACACCCGCCGAAAGCCTTGCCGGAGCTTCCATAAGAATGGATGTTCGATTTTGGTGTCAAGCGCACCACGCGGTACCCGGAGCCCCTCCCGGAAGCCCTGTACCCACGTTCCCCGGCGTCTAGGGTGCAGTCATGACCATCGAGGTTCGCCCGGCGTCGGTCTTCGAGGACGTCAGGGCCGTGATCGGTCCGAAGTCACCCACCGCGAACGTCTGCTGGTGTCTGAGCTACCGGATCCCGTCCCGGCTCAACAACGAGCTGCGCGGACCGGAGCGCGGTGAGTACGTCGCCGGCCTGTGCCGCTTGGAGCCCCCTCCCGGGGTGATCGCCTACGACGGCGACGAGCCGGTCGGCTGGGCGGCCGTGGCCCCGCGCGCGGACACGTCCTTCGCCCGCAACCGCAAGATCCCGCACGTCGACGACCTGCCGGTGTGGTCCCTGTGGTGCGTCCGGGTCCGCCCCGGCCACCGCAAGCAGGGGATCTCCCACTCCCTCATCGCGGGCGCGGTGGAGTTCGCCCGCGAGCACGGCGCCCCGGTCGTGGAGGCCTACCCCCTCGACAACGGCGACGCCAGGGTCGACCTGACCATGGCGTACGCCGGGCTGCGCGGGAACTTCGAGCGCGCCGGGTTCGTGAAGGCCGCCGACACCACCTCGGTACTGGCCGGCCATCCCAGGATCCTGATGCGGCGCGACCTGCGCTGAGGGCTCAGCCCCTGCCGCCCCCGGGCGGGGAGCCACCCTCGGGCGAGGAGCCGCCTTCCGAGCCGGAGCCGGATTCCGAGCCCGAGCCGGAGTCCGCGCCGGAGCCGGGCTCCACCGCGGAGCCCTCCCGCCCGCCCCGCGACCGCCACAACCGGGTGAGGAGGCCGGGACCGGTGCCCCGCGCCCGGTGCCCGTGCACCCGGGGGTCGTCGGTGACGTCGTACCGCTTCACGTACGCCCCGAGGAACCCCTGCAGCGTGGCCACCACCGGGATGGCGACCAGCGCGCCCACCGCGCCCAGGAGCGCGGTACCGGCGATGACGGAGCCGAAGGCGACCGCGGGGTGCACGTCGACCGTCTTCGCGGTCAGCTTGGGCTGGAGCACGTAGTTCTCGAACTGCTGGTAGATCACGACGAAGATCAGCACCCACAGCGCGTACCAGGGGTTGACCGTGAACGCGATCAGCATCGGCAGGGCGCCCGCGAGATACGTGCCGATGGTGGGGATGAACTGCGAGACCAGGCCCACCCAGACGGCGAGCACGGGCGCGTACGGCACCCCCAGGGACTCCAGCAGGATGTAGTGGCAGACCCCGGAGATCAGCGCCATCAGGCCGCGCGAGTAGAGATAGCCGCCGGTCTTGCGCACCGCGATCTCCCACGCGCGCAGCACCTCGGCCTGCTTGGCGGGCGGCAGGACGGAGCACAGGGCGCGGCGCAGCCGGGGGCCGTCCGCGGCGAAGTAGAACGAGAACAGCGTGATCGTCAGTAGCTGGAAGAGACCGCCGATGACCTGCGCGGACACGTCGAGGACGCCGGTGGCGCTGTTCTGCACGTAGTTGCGCAGCCAGTCGGAGCGCAGCAGGCCCTCCTGGATGTCCACCCGTTTCAGATCGGTCTGGAAGTGGGTGTTGATCCAGTTGATCACGGAGTCCAGATAGTCCGGGAACCCCTCGACCATGGTGACGATCTGGCCCGCCAGCATCGAGCCGAGCAGCGTGACGAACCCGGCGGAGACGACCATCACCCCGAGGAACACCAGGCCGGTGGCGAGCCCTCTGCGCATGCCGCGGGCGGCCATCCAGCTCACCGCGGGTTCGATCGCGAGCGCCAGGAAGAACGCGATCAGGATGTTGACCAGCAGTCCGGTGAGCTCGTGGAAGGCCCAGCTGCCGAGCTGGAAGGCACCGTAGAGCGCGAGCGCGAGCACCATGGCGCGCGGCAGCCAGCGCGGCATACGGGCCGGGGGCCGCGCGGCGGCTCCGCCGTCCGGAGGGCCGGCCGGCGGCGTCGTACCGGGGGACGAGGGCTGCGGATCGAGCTGTCGGGTGTCGTCAGTGGGTGCCACGGGGCAAGTCTCGCCCACTCCACCGACAGCCGGATGCCGTCCTGGGTCTTCGTGACCTGTCAGCGCTGTTCCTGTGGCACGTTCATGACGTGGCAGACCACTCGCCACACGTCCTTGGCCTCCCAGCCGGCGTCCAGGGCCTCGTGGACGGTACGCCCGCCGAGCTCCGTCATCACGTGATCGTGCGCGAACGTCTCGGCGTACCCCGTACCGAAGTGCCCCGCCATGCGCTCCCAGAAGACCGTCAACCTCATGACGTAAGTATCCCGCCCCCGGGGGTGGGCCCGAGCCGGGACCCCGCGCCGAGGGGTTCGGCGGCCTACGGTCTGACGCATGGCCGAAACAGGAGCTTCCCCACTCCCCCAGATGCCCCCGGCGCACTCCCCGCTCTTCCGCGCCGAGCAGTTCGTGTGGCTCACCGCGCGCGTGCTGGAGCAGCGCCTCTTCGCGTACCACTTCCTGCACGGCGACGCCGATCCGGTGGAGACCGCGCTGGACGCCTACCGCAACGACGACGGCGGGTACGGGCACGGGCTGGAACCCGATCTGCGCGGCCCGGTCAGCCAGCCGCTGCCCACCGCGCACGCGCTGCGGGTGCTGGACGCCGTCGGCCGGTGCGGCGGGCAGCGCGTGGAGCGCGTGTGCCGCTATCTGACCTCGGTCTCCACCGCGGACGGCGCCCTGCCGGCGATCCATCCCAGCCAGCGCGGTTATCCCGCGGCGCCGTTCGTCCCGGTCGTGGACGACCCGCCGAGCGAGCTGCTGGCGACCGGGCCGGTGGTCGGGGTGCTGCACCGCAACGAGGTGTGGCACGCCTGGCTGTTCCGGGCCACGGACTTCTGCTGGCAGGCCGTGGAGGCGCTGGAGGAGTCCCACCCGTACGAGATCGAGGCCGCCGTGGCGTTCCTGGACCACGCTCCGGACCGCCCGCGCGCGCAGGCGGCGGCGGACCGGCTCGGCCGCCTGGTGCGCGCCCGCAGGCTCGCCGCGCTGGACCCCGGCGACCTGGCCGCGTACCCGGTCGCGCCCGGCTACGCCCCGGCCGAGCACCACTTCCCGCACGACTACGCCAGGGCGCCGCACTCGCTGGCGCGCGCGTGGTTCACCGACGACGAGATGGCCCGCTCCCTGGACTTCCTCGCCGCCGGGCAGCAGGAGGACGGCGGCTGGCCGATCCGCTGGCGCCAGTGGTCCCCGGGCCCCGCCCTGGAGGCACGCCCGCTGGTGACGATCGACGCCCTGCACACCCTGAGGGCGTACGGCCGCGCCATCGGCTGAGCGGTCGCACACGAGAGGGGGTACGGCCGCGCGGTCGCCCACCTGACGGCGTAGGGCCGCGTCATCGGCCGAGCGGTCAGCCGCCCAGCGCCCGGACTCCCGCCGTCACCGCCACGGCCGCCGCGACGACCAGCAGGAACGGGGCCCGCAGCACCAGGGCCAGCGCGGCCGCGGCGAGTCCGGCCGCCCTCGCGTCCAGCGTCAGCATCCGCCCGTCGGCGAAGGTCTGCTGAGCGGTGAGGGCGGCCAGGAGCGCGACGGGCAGCAGTGCGGCGAGCCGTCGGACCAGGGGCCGCTCCAGCACCCCGGCGGGCACCAGGAGCCCGGCGAGCTTGACGGCGTAGCAGCCGAGGACGGTCAGGCCGACGGCGATCCAGATGTTCACCGGTTCTCCTCTCCCCGGCCCTGCCCCTGGCGCCGCCGGCCCTCGGCCCACAGCACCGCGGGAGCGGCGAGCGCGGCGACCAGTACCGGCACACCGGCGGGCAGGACCGGCAGCAGTCCGAGACCGAGGAGGACCGCGGCCCCGGCGACGGCGCGTTCGGTCGTGCTCTTCAGCATCGGCGCGAGCAGGGCCAGGAACACGGCGGGCCCGGCCGCGTCGAGGCCCCAGGCGTCGGTGTCCCCGATGGCCTCGGCGCCCAGCGCGCCGGCCAGCGTGGTGAGGTTCCACAGCGCGTACAGGCTGAGCCCGGTGACCAGGAACCCGATCCGCGCGGCGCGCCGGGTGGGCTGCGCGAGCGCGACGGCGGCGGTCTCGTCGATGACCCACTGGGCGGCGAACGGCCGCACCGCGCGCGGGAGGGCGAGCACCTGTGACAGTCGCAGCCCGTAGAACGCGTTGCGCACCCCGAGGAAGAAGGCTCCGGCGGCCGCCGCGAACACCCCGCCCCCGGCGGCCAGCGCCCCGACGAGCGCGAACTGGGACGCGCCGGTGAACACCAGGAGGCTGAGCGCGCAGGTCTGCCACAGCGTGAGCCCGCTGCCGGCCGAGGTCACCCCGAAGGCGAATCCGGACAGTCCTACCGCGACGCCGACCCCGAGCCCGTCCCGGACGACGGCGGAGTCCGGTTTGCCCTCGCCGTCCCGTGTCTTGGTGAGTGTTGTGTCTGCCACGCCTCGGACGGTACGAGCAGCGGCCCCTTCGGGTCTTGTACGTTCTTGCGCTCACGCCGGTAGGCGCCCGGGGGCACGCCCACGATCCGGGTGAAGTGGCGGTTGAGGTGGGGCTGGTCGGCGAAGCCCACGGCGAGGGCGGCCTCGGCGGGTGTCACGCCCGTGTCCAGCAGGTCGCGCGCCCGCCGGACCCGGGCGTCCGTCAGCCAGGTGTGCGGCGGCATCCCGTAGGCGTCCCGGAAGGCCCGCAGCAGGGCGAAGGGGCTGGTCCCCAGTTCCGCGGCGAGCCGCTCCAGGGTCGGCGGCCCGGCCATCCGCTCCTGGAGCACCGCACGCGCGCGTGCTGCGAGCCGGGCCCCCGCGGTGCGGATCTCCCGTTGCGGCAGCGGCCCGCCGTTGAGCCGCAGCAGCCGGGTCACGGCGACCCGCAGGAGCGTGTCGGCAGCCAGGGCGTTGCCCTCGTCGGCGGCGCGCAGCACCTGGTGGACCAGGGACACCGTGTACGGGTCGTCCAGCACCGGGGAGACGAAGCCGGGCGCGCCGCGGATCGAGGTGGTCTCGGCCGCGATCTCGGCGACGACCTCGGGCGAGGGGTACACGGCGCCGTACCGCCACCCCTCCGGCACGCCGGCGCGGCCGGTGTGCGGGGTGTCCGGGTTGACCAGGGCGAGCGCCCCGGCCCCCGCGTACTGGTCGGAACCGCGGTGGTGGAAGACCTCGACGCCGTCGGCGATGGCGGCGATCACGAAGTTCTCGTGGGTGTGCCGGACGAACGTCTTGTGTATGTACCGGGCACGCAGCAGGTCGACACCGGGCAGTTCCGCGTACCGCCAGTGCCGTGCCCGCTCCCCGGAACCCGCCATGCCGCCATTCTCCCCGCACCCGGGCCGCGCTCGCAGCCGCCGCGTTCTCGCAGGCCGGGGTGATTGTCAGTGGCCGGGTGCAGGATGGACGCATGGTCAGCTCCGCCCACAAGGCCCTGGACGGCTTCTCCCCCGCGACCCGCGGCTGGTTCACGGGGGCCTTCTCCGCGCCCACCGCGGCCCAGGCGGGCGCGTGGCAGGCCATCGCGGAGGGCTCGGACGTCCTGGTGGTGGCCCCGACCGGTTCCGGCAAGACGCTGGCCGCGTTCCTGGCCGCCCTGGACCAGCTGGCCTCGACACCGCCGCCCGCCGACCCGAAGAAGCGCTGCCGTGTGCTGTACGTCTCACCGCTGAAGGCCCTCGCGGTGGACGTCGAGCGCAATCTGCGCTCCCCGCTGACCGGGATCCGTCAGGAGTCCGTCCGGCTGGGGCTGCCCGAGCCGGAGGTCAAGGTCGGCATCCGCTCCGGCGACACCCCCGCCGCCGAGCGCCGGGCACTGTCCACCCGGCCGCCGGACATCCTGATCACCACGCCCGAGTCCCTGTTCCTGATGCTGACCTCGGCCACCCGTGAGGCGCTGACCGGCATCGACACGGTGATCCTGGACGAGGTGCACGCGGTCGCGGGCACCAAGCGCGGCGCCCACCTCGCGCTCTCCCTGGAGCGGCTGGACGAGCTGCTGCCCCGTCCCGCCCGACGCATCGGTCTGTCGGCCACGGTCCGCCCGGTCGACGAGATCGCCCGCTATCTCTCCCCGCGCCGCAAGGTGGAGATCGTCCAGCCCGAGTCGGGCAAGGAGTTCGACCTCTCGGTGGTGGTCCCCGTCGAGGACCTGGGCGAGCTGGGCGGCTCGCCGGTGGCCGACGGCAACGAGGGCGCGGAGCGGCCGTCGATCTGGCCGCATGTCGAGGAACGGATCACCGACCTCGTCCAGTCGCACCGCTCCACCATCGTCTTCGCCAACTCCCGCCGACTGGCGGAGCGTCTGTGCAACCGTCTGAACGAGATCGCCCACGAGCGGGCCACCGGTGTGCCGCTCGACGAGCACCACAGCCCCGCCGAGCTGATGGGCGGCTCCGGGGCCGCCCAGGGCGCCCCGCCGGTCATCGCCCGCGCGCACCACGGCTCGGTCTCCAAGGAGCAGCGCGCGCTGGTGGAGGAGGACCTCAAGGCGGGCCGGCTGCCGGCCGTGGTCGCGACCTCCAGTCTCGAACTGGGCATCGACATGGGCGCCGTCGACCTGGTCGTGCAGGTGGAGTCCCCGCCGTCGGTGGCCTCCGGCCTCCAGCGCGTGGGCCGCGCGGGGCACCAGGTGGGCGCCGTCTCCACGGGCGTGGTCTTCCCGAAGTACCGCGGTGACCTGGTCCAGGCGGCCGTGGTCACGGAGCGGATGCGCACCGGCTCGATCGAGTCGCTGCGGGTGCCCGCCAATCCGCTGGACGTGCTGGCCCAGCAGGTCGTCGCCATGACGTCCATGGACACCTGGCAGTTCGACGACCTGCTCGCCTCGGTCCGGCGGGCCGCGCCCTTCGCCTCACTGCCCGAGTCCGCGTTCACGGCCGTCCTCGACATGCTCGCGGGGCGCTACCCCTCGGACGCCTTCGCCGAGCTGCGCCCGCGCGTGGTGTGGGACCGCGTCGCCGGCACGGTCACCGGGCGCCCCGGCGCGCAGCGCCTCGCCGTCACCTCCGGCGGCACGATCCCCGACCGGGGGCTGTTCGGGGTGTTCCTCGCCGGGTCGGACCCCAAGAAGGGCGGCGGCCGGGTCGGCGAGCTCGACGAGGAAATGGTCTACGAGTCGCGGGTGGGCGATGTGTTCACCCTCGGCACCAGCTCCTGGCGCATCGAGGACATCACCCGGGACCGGGTCCTGGTCTCCCCCGCGCCCGGGGTGCCCGGCCGGCTCCCCTTCTGGAAGGGCGACCAGCTCGGCCGCCCGCTCGAACTGGGCCGCGCGGTGGGCGCGTTCCTGCGCGAGGTCGGCTCGCTGAGCAAGGAGGACGCCCGGCTGCGGCTGCTGGCCGCGGGCCTGGACGCCTGGGCGGCGGACAACGTCCTGTCGTATCTCGACGAACAGCGTGAGGCGTGCGGGCACATCCCCGACGACCGCACCATCGTGGTCGAGCGTTTCCGCGACGAGCTGGGCGACTGGCGGGTCGTCATCCACTCCCCCTTCGGCGCCCAGGTGCACGCCCCCTGGGCGCTCGCGCTCGGCGCGAAGCTCTCCGAGCGGTACGGCATGGACGCGCAGGTGATGCACGCCGACGACGGCATCGTGCTGCGCCTGCCGGACGCCGATCTGATGGGCCTGGACCTGCTGGACCAGGAGCCCCGCCGGGCGGGCACCGAGTTCGACGCCGACCGGGCGCCGGTGGGCGCCGCGGACGTCGTCTTCGACAAGGGCGACGTCGATCAGATCGTCACCGACCAGGTCGGCGGCTCGGCCCTGTTCGCCTCGCGCTTCCGGGAGTGCGCGGCGCGTGCCCTGCTCCTGCCGCGCCGCAACCCCGGCAAGCGGACCCCGCTGTGGCAGCAGCGTCAGCGCGCGGCGCAGCTGCTCCAGGTGGCGAGCGAGTTCGGCTCGTTCCCGATCGTGCTGGAAGCGGTCCGCGAGTGCCTCCAGGACGTGTTCGACGTCCCCGGGCTCACCGAGCTGATGGGCGACCTGGAGTCCCGGAAGGTGCGCCTGGTCGAGATCACCACCCCCGAGCCCTCCCCCTTCGCCCGCTCGCTCCTGTTCGGCTACGTCGCCCAGTTCCTGTACGAGGGCGACTCCCCGCTCGCCGAGCGGCGCGCCGCCGCGCTCTCCCTGGACTCCCGGCTGCTGGCCGAGCTGCTCGGCCAGGCGGAGCTGCGCGAGCTGCTCGACGCCGAGGTGCTGGCCGAGCTGGAGCGGGAGCTGCGGTGGCTCACCGAGGACCGCCGGGTCAAGGACGCCGAGGGTGTCGCGGACCTGTTGCGGATGCTCGGCCCGCTGACCGACGCCGAACTGGCCGAGCGGGGCGCGGATCCGCAGTGGGCGCCGGAACTGGCCGCGGCCCGCCGCGCGATCCGGGTCCGTATCGCCGGCACGGACCACTGGGCGGCGATCGAGGACGCGGGCCGTCTGCGCGACGCGCTGGGCACCGCGCTGCCGGTCGGTGTCCCGGAGGCGTTCACGGAGCCGGTGAAGGACCCGCTCGGCGACCTCCTCGCCCGCCACGCCCGCACCCACGGTCCCTTCACCTCGGTCACCGCGGCGGCCCGCTTCGGGCTGGGCACGGCGGTCACCGAGGGCGCCCTGCAACGGCTCGCGGCGGCGGGCCGGGTCGTCCAGGGCGAGTTCCATCCGGCCGGCATCGGCCAGGAGTGGTGCGACGCGACGGTCCTGCGGCGCCTGCGCCGACGCTCCCTCGCCGCGCTGCGGCACGAGCTGGAGCCGGTGTCTCCGGCCGCGCTGGCGCAGTTCCTCCCGCAGTGGCAGCACATCGGCAAGGGGCACGGGCTGCGCGGCATCGACGGCCTGGTGCGGGCGGTCGAGCAGTTGCAGGGCGCTTCGGTGCCCGCGTCCGCCCTGGAGAAGCTCGTCCTGCCGTCCCGGGTGCAGAACTACAGCCCCGCCATGCTCGACGAACTGACCTCCGCGGGTGAGGTGGTGTGGGCGGGCGCCGGCTCGCTGCCGGGCAAGGACGGCTGGGTCTCCCTGTACATGGCGGACGCGGCGCCCCTGCTGCTGCCGGAGCCGCATCCGCTGGAGCCGACAGCGCTCCACCAGTCGATTCTGGACACCCTGTCCGGGGGGTACGGCCTGTTCTTCCGGCAGATCGCCGACCAGGTCCGCGCCACCACACACCCCGAGGCCACCGATCCGCAGCTCGCGGACGCCCTGTGGGAGCTGTCCTGGTCGGGCCGGCTGACGAACGACACGCTGGCCCCGATGCGCTCGCTGCTGGGTTCCGGCCGCACCGCGGGTGCCACGGCCCACCGCGCCAAGCGCACGGTCCCGCGCGGGCGCTACGGCTCGCTCACCGCCGCCGCCCGTCCCGCCTCCCGTTCGGGTCCGCCGACCGTCGCGGGGCGCTGGTCCCTGCTCCCGGCCCACGAGTCCGATCCCACGGTGCGCGCGCACGCCCTGGCCCGCACCCTCCTCGACCGGCACGGCGTGGTGACCCGGGGCGCGGTCTCCGCGGAGGGTGTGGAGGGCGGCTTCTCGGCGACGTACCGGATCCTGTCCGTGTTCGAGGAGAGTGGTCAGGCCCGGCGCGGCTATGTGGTGGAGGGGCTCGGTGCCGCGCAGTTCGCCATGGACGGCGCCGTGGACCGGTTGCGCGCCGTGTCCAACGCCCGCGACCGCGGCGAGACGCCCACCGCGGCCTTCCCGGCGGATTCCTTCCCGGCCGAGTCCTTCCCGAACGCGGCGTTCCCGGGCGCCGGGTTCCCCCAGGACGCCTTCACCGGCCAGGGCCCCTCCGGCCAGGACCTCACCGACCACGGCTTCGCCACGCATCCGCCCGAGGGCTTCGAGGACGCCGCCCCGCACCCGCCCGCCAGACCGGACGAGTACGTCTCCCCCCGCGACTTCCCCTCCCCCGCGCGACGCCCCCGCCCCGCCCCGGACTCCCGGGCCGTGGTGCTGGCCGCCGCCGATCCGGCGAACGCGTACGGCGCCGCCCTGCCCTGGCCGGAGCCCCCGACCAGCGCGGGCCACAAACCGGGCCGCAAGGCGGGCTCGCTGGTGGTACTGGTCGACGGCGAACTGACCCTCTACATGGAGCGCGGCGGCAAGACCCTGCTGGCCTGGCCCGCCGCCCCGGACGACACGCCCGCGGACGACCCCCGGCTGCGCGCGGCGGCCGACGCCCTCGCCGCGTCCGCCCGCGCCGGCTCCCTGGGCACGGTCACCGTGGAGCGGATCAACGGCGCCCCGGCCCTCACCTCCCCCATCGGCACCCTCCTGGAAGGAGCCGGCTTCGTCGCCACCCCCCGCGGCCTGCGCCTGCGCGCCTGACCCGGCCCGCGGAACCGGGAACCCCAGGAGCCTCGCCCCGTGCCACTCTTGACCCATGCCCGAAGGTGACACGGTCTGGCAGGCCGCGAAACGCCTGCGCACTGCCCTCGCGGGCGCCACGCTGACCCGCAGCGACTTCCGGGTGCCCAAGTTCGCCACGGCCGATCTCACCCGCCGCACCGTCCTGGACGTCACCGCGCGCGGCAAGCACCTCCTCACCCGCGTCGAGGGCGGACTGACCGTGCACTCGCACCTCGGCATGGAGGGCTCCTGGAGGATCTACGCCGACCGCGAGCGCTGGACCGGCGGCCCCGCCCACCAGATCCGCGCGGTCCTCGCCACCGCCGACCGGACCGCCGTCGGCTACCGCCTCCCGGTCCTCGAACTCCTGCGCACCGGCGAGGAGTCCCGCGCCGTGGGCCACCTCGGCCCCGACCTCCTGGGCCCCGACTGGGACCCGGAGCGCGCCCTGACGAACCTCCTCGCCGACCCCGCCCGCGCCCTCGGCGAGGCCCTCCTGGACCAGCGCAACCTCGCCGGCATCGGCAACATCTACAAGAGCGAGCTCTGCTTCCTGCTCGGCGTGACCCCCTGGCTCCCCATCGGCGCCGTCCCGCCCGACCGCGCCGCCAAACTCCCGGTCCTCGCCCAGAAGCTGCTGGAGGCCAACCGGGAGCGCCCGGTCCGCAGCACGACGGGCCTGCGCGGCCAGGACCTCTTCGTCTACGGCCGCGCCCCGCGCCCCTGTCTGCGCTGCGGCACCCCGGTCCTCTTCGCCCAGCAGGGCGACGGCTCCCGCGAACGCCCCACGTACTGGTGCCCGAGCTGTCAGGGCGGCCCGTCCCCCGCACCGCTCCACCGGCGCCGCCGCACCAATTGACGGACCGTCAGAAACCCTCGTACCGTCCCTTCATGGCCGTCAGCGCGTACGACCTCACCGGACGCACCGCCTTCGTCACCGGGGCCGCCGGCGGCATCGGCCGCGCCTCGGCCGTCCTGCTCGCGGCGGCCGGAGCCACCGTGCACTGCGCGGACCGCGACACGCGCGGCCTGCACGAGACCGCGACCCTGATCGAGGACGAGGGCGGCACCGCCCACACCCACCCGCTGGACGTCACCGACCGCGCCCGGCTGCGGGAGGCGGTCGCCTCCTGCGCCCGGCTCGACGTGATGGCCGCGGTCGCCGGGATCATGCACAGCAGCCCGGTCCTGGAGACCACGGACGAGGACCTCGACCGCGTCCTGAACGTCAACTTCAAGGGCGTCCTCTACGCCTGCCAGGAGGCCGCCCGGCGGATGCTCGCCCAGCGCACCCCCGGCAGCATCGTCACCATGGCCTCGGGCGCCGTCGACACCGGCGGCCCGGGCCTGCTCTGCTACGGCGCGGCCAAGGCGGCCGTCGTGCAGCTGACGAAGACCCTCGCCACCGAGGTGGGCCGGCACGGCATCCGCGTCAACGCCGTGGCCCCCGGCTGGATCCGCACCCCCATGACCGACCGCCACGACGCGGAAGCACAGGAGCGAACCGAGGCGCGCATGGCCCGCATCGCGCCCCTGGGCCGCGTGGGCGCCCCGCAGGACGTGGCGCACGCGGTGCTCTATCTGGCCTCGGACGCCTCCGCCTTCACGACGGGTCAGATCCTGCGCCCGAACGGGGGTGTGGCGATGCCGTGGTGACCCGGCCCGTACGCCAGGCCCGCCCCCAGCGCCCCGCCGCGAGGGCGTTCACCGCCCGCGTCCTGGGCACCGAGTGCACCGGCAGCAGGCTCAGCCCCCATCCCCCGGCGGCGACGGCCCCCTCCAGCGCCCCGGCGTCCGGCGCCACGGCGAGCCGCAGCACGGCCCACCACCACAGTGTCCCGGCGCCGAGCGCAACCCCCCAGCGCGCTATCCCCGCCATGACCGCCACCTCCAGCCCGAAGCTAGATCACCGCCCGTGCCCGCAGGGAGGGCGCACCGGCGGGGCACGGAAGCAGCGCGGACCGGTGTCACCGTCGCGACATCACCCGTTCTCGGCCTGGAACATCCAGTGGTGCTTCTCCAGATCCGCCGTGATGGTGATGAAGATGTCCTGGCTGACCGGGTCCGCCTCACCGGTGGCGTCGATCCGCGCACGCATCCGGGCGATGACCGCGCCGAGCGCGTCCACCAGTGTCCCCACCGCGTCCACGTCCTTGACCCAGCCGTCCCGCACCGCCCCGATACCGCTGCCCTCGGCGACCGTCGCGGCCCGCCCGTCGGGCGGCACGCCCAGGGCGGAGGCCCGCTCGGCGACCGTGTCGGAATGGGCCCGCGCGATGTCCACGACCTCGTCGAGTTGCAGATGCACGGAGCGGAAGCGCGGTCCGACCACGTTCCAGTGGATCTGCTTGGCCACCAGGGCCAGGTCCACCAGATCGACGAGAGCGCCCTGCAGCGCCCCGGACACGGCTCTGAGGTCGGCCTCGGGCAGCGGGCTCTTGACGACGTACATCCGGATGCTCCGTTCGGTGTGCGGACCCCGAGTCCCCGCACTCCACGATGCACGAAAGCCCCGGCCGTCGCCTCTCCAGTCCTCCCGGAGGGGCCCCGGCCGGGGCTTCGTACACGTCCTCAGCGCGTGATCGGCTGGTGCTCGCGCGCGGGTCTCACGCGGCGACCACGTCCACAGCTTCCGCGGGCGCCTTGATCGTCACCCGTTCCGGTGGCACACCGGTCACCGATACGGAACCCAGCATCGGCCGGACCGACGTGGGTACGGGCTCACTGGGGGTGGCCGCAGCAGACTGGGCCAGCTCGGCGAGGGCGAGCTCGTCGCTCACTTCCCGCATGAGCTCGGACATCCGTACGTCCAGCGCGTCGCAGATGGCGGAGAGCAGCTCGGAGGATGCCTCCTTCTGCCCCCGCTCCACCTCGGAGAGATAGCCGAGCGAAACTCGGGCGGACGAGGAGACTTCGCGCAGAGTACGGCCCTGGCGCTGGCGCTGCCGACGCAGCACGTCACCCAGCAGGCGACGGAGCAGAATCATCGGTGGCTCCCTCCTCGGACCGCGTAGCCGCATCCTTCACGCCCCACCGTACCGCCTCGCGCTGCGGCCGTGCGGGGAGCGATGTCGTGTTCACTCAGGGCTGCAAACATCAAAACCCCCCGTTCTGTTCCGTATCCTGTGCCCGCTCATTCTCGGTCTGTTCGCTCGCAAGCTGCTGAAGGAGCAACGCGAGTACGCTCCGTACACTCTCCATACGAATTTCCGCCCGGTCGCCGTTCAACCGCAGCGAGGCCACTTTCCCGCCACCGAATGCTCCGGAATCCGCGGAAAGGGGTCCCTGCACGGCCACGAAGACGGTGCCCACGGGCTGCCCGTCCTGCTCGTCCGGTCCGGCGACGCCGGTGGTCGCGATGCCCCAGTCGGCGCCGAGCGCCGTCCGGACGCCGGCCGCCATCTGGGCGGCGACCTGGGCGTCCACCGCCCCGCGCCGCTCCAGCAGGGCCTCCTCGACGCCCAGCACCCGGTGCTTGAGCTCGGTGGCGTAGGCGGTCACCGAGCCCCGGAACGCCTTGGAGGCACCGGGGACCGAGGTGATCTCCGCCGCGACGAGACCACCGGTGAGCGACTCCGCCGCGGCAAGGGTCTCACCCCTCACCGTCAGTAGTCGCACCACGTCGGTGGCCGGGGAACTCACGCTTCCGTCTCCTCCGACGCCGCCTGGCGCGCGGCGATTCCCTCTCTGCGCAGCACAATGGCCTGTCTTACGTAGTCGAGCCCGGTCAGCACCGTCAGGACGACCGCCGCACCCATCACCCAGAACCGCAGAGTGGCCAGCCACCCCGTCAGTGCCAGCACGTACATGCCGACGGCGATGCCCTGGGTGAGCGTCTTGAGCTTGCCGCCCCGGCTCGCCGGGATGACGCCGTACCGGATGACCAGGAAACGCATCAGGGTGATCCCGAGTTCCCGGCCGAGGATCACGATCGTCACCCACCACGGCAGATCGCCGAGGGACGACAGGCAGATCAGCGCCGCCCCCATGATCGCCTTGTCGGCGATGGGGTCGGCGATCTTCCCGAAGTCGGTGACCAGGTTGTACGTCCGCGCCAGATGACCGTCGAACAGGTCGGTGATCATGGCGATGGCGAAGGCCGCCCAGGCGAGCGAGCGCCACGCCGGGTCGTAGCCGCCGTCGGCCAGCATCAGCGCCACGAACGCCGGCACCAGCAGCAGCCGGAGCATGGTCAGCAGGTTGGCGATGTTCCAGACGCTGGCCTGGTTGACGGCCGCCGCCGCGATCTTCCCGCCCCGGGCCGGCTTGGCCCCGCCCTGTTCGTCGGGGGCCGGGGCGGCCGGCGCCGCCTTGGCGGAACCGCCCGCGGCGGATGCCGGGACTCCCGTCATCTGGCCCCCTCCTCACCGGGCACGGGCGAGCCGTCGAGCGGCTCGGCCACCAGGTCGACACCTTCCGTGCCGACCACCTTCGCCTCGACGATACGGCCGACGCTCATCCCCGCGCCGCTCGTGAGCAGCACCTGGCCGTCCGTCTCGGGCGCCTGGTGCTCGCCGCGCCCGTACACGCCCTCCTCCTCGTCCACGGACTCCACCAGCACCCGCACGGTCTCTCCGACGCGCTCCTCGGCCCGCTGCCAGACCAGCTGCTCGGCCAGCCGGGAGACCCGCGCCAGCCGCTCGGCGACGACGTCCACGTCGAGCTTGTTCTCGTACGTCGCCGCTTCGGTGCCGTCCTCGTCGGAGTAGCCGAAGACCCCGATGGCGTCGAGGCGGGCGTGGTTGAGGAAACGCTCCAGCTCGGCCAGGTCCGCCTCGGACTCGCCGGGGAAGCCCACGATGAAGTTGGAGCGCACACCCGCCTGGGGCGCCTTGCTCCGGATGGTGTCGAGCAGCTCGAGGAAGCGGTCGGTGTCGCCGAAGCGGCGCATCGAGCGCAGCACGTCGGGCGCCGAGTGCTGGAAGGAGAGGTCGAAGTACGGCACGACGTTGGGCGTGGAGGTGAGCACGTCGATCAGCCCGGGCCGCATCTCGGCGGGCTGGAGGTAGCTGACGCGGACCCGCTCGATGCCGTCGACGTCGGCGAGCTCGGGCAGCAGGGACTCCAGCAGCCGGATGTCGCCGAGGTCCTTGCCGTAGGAGGTGTTGTTCTCGGAGACCAGCATGATCTCCTTCACACCCTGCTCGGCCAGCCAGCGCGTCTCGTTCAGGACGTCGCTCGGGCGGCGCGAGATGAAGGAGCCGCGGAAGGAGGGGATGGCGCAGAAGGAACAGCGCCGGTCGCAGCCGGAGGCGAGCTTCACCGAGGCGACGGGGGCGCCGTCGAGCCGGCGGCGCAGCGGTGCGCGGGGGCCGGAGGCGGGGGCGAGCCCGTCGGGCAGGTCCACCGGGCCGTGTCCGGGGAGGGCGACCTCGGCGGCGGACTCCTGGCGCTGCGCGGGGCTGACCGGCAGCAGCTTGCGCCGGTCCCGCGGGGTGTGGGAGGCGTGGATGCCGCCGTTCAGGATGGTCTGGAGGCGGTCGGAGATGTTGGCGTAGTCGTCGAAGCCGAGGACGCCGTCGGCCTCGGGCAGGGCCTCGGCCAGCTCCTTGCCGTACCGCTCGGCCATGCAGCCGACCGCCACCACCGCCTGGGTTCTTCCGTGGCCCTTGAGATCGTTGGCCTCCAGGAGGGCGTCGACGGAGTCCTTCTTGGCTGCGTCGACGAAGCCACAGGTGTTGACGACGGCGACGTCCGCGTCGGAGGCGTCCTCCACGAGGTCCCAGCCGTCCGCCTCCAAGCGGCCTGCGAGCTCCTCCGAGTCCACCTCGTTACGGGCGCAGCCAAGAGTGACGAGTGCGACGGTACGGCGTTCAGGCATGGGCTCAAGACTACTTTGTCTCGCTGACACCCCACGTCGACGGGGTTGGCCGATCTTGGCCGACCCCGTACGACATGCACCGCTCAGCCGACCTGGGGGTCGCCCTTGGTGTAGGTGAGGCGCTCCACGGCACCGGGCTGCCAGTCGTCGTCGATCTTCTTGCCGTTGACGTAGAGCTGGATCGCGCCCGCGTCACCGAGGACGAGGTTGATCTTCTCGCTGTCCTGGAAGGTCTTCGACTCACCCTGCTGGAGGAGGCCGTCGAAGAGGAGCCGGCCGTTGTGGTCCTTGGCGGAGATCCAGCTCTTGCCGTCGGGGGCGCTGACCCGGACCGTCACCTTGTCCTGGGGCGCGGCGGCGATGGCGCTGTCGGAGGGCTCGGGTTCGGGCGCCTCGGGCTTCTCGGACTTGGGCTTGGACGTGGCGGACTTGGTGGCCGACGGCGTGGCGCCGTCGGCGACCTGCGCCGCGCCGCCCTCGTCGCCGCCCTTGAACGCGGTGAACCCGACGAAGCCGACCACCGCGACGATCGCGGCGACCATGGCGGCGGTCCAGTTCGGCCCGCGCCGCTCCGGACGGATGCGCTCGGCCTCGAACAGCGGGGCCGCCGGGGTCGGCGCCGGACGGCCGCCGTGGTCCGCGTCGTACTGGGCCAGGAGCGGGCCCGGATCGATGCCGACGGCCCTGGCCAGCGTGCGGATGTGGCCGCGGGCGTAGACGTCGCCGCCGCAGGGGGCGAAGTCGTCTGCCTCGATGGCGTGGACGATGGGCAGGCGGACTCGGGTGGCGTTGCTGACGTCGTCGACGGTCAGCCCGGCAGCAATGCGGGCCTGCTGGAGGGCACGGCCGACCGAGGTGCGGGATTCGTCGGAAACGTCTTCGAACGGACGCTCGTCTTCAGGGGAGTTGCCGATGGACACGGGGGCGCCTTTCGAGCGTGTAGCCACCTGTGCTGGAGGTTCAGTCTAGGGGGGGTGCCAAAGGGAGGGGCAACCGGGCGGTGGGACTTTGTACGCCATCGGTATGGCCGGACACGCCGATGGTGGGGCGGGAGCTTTTTGCTTCCCTCAACTTGACGTGTGCCCACGGGAAACGGTTGCTCACTGATCCCTTACGGGTGAGTCACGATCGGACATCGGCGGCCCACCCGCACCGGGCACATCTCAAGCCTCCCCTCGGATCTGCGCGAGCACGCCGTCCAGCTCGTCAGGCTTCACGAGAACGTCACGAGCCTTTGAGCCTTCGCTGGGACCGACCACGTTCCGGGACTCCATCAGGTCCATGAGCCGTCCCGCCTTGGCGAACCCGACCCGCAGTTTGCGCTGGAGCATGGACGTCGAGCCGAACTGGGTGGAGACCACCAGTTCGGCCGCCTGGCACAGCAGGTCCAGGTCGTCGCCGATGTCCTCGTCGATCTCCTTCTTCTGCTTGGTGCCCACGGTGACGTCGTCGCGGAAGACGGGCGCCATCTGGTCCTTGCAGTGCTGGACGATCGCCGCGACCTCGTCCTCGGTGACGAACGCGCCCTGCATACGGGTGGGCTTGTTGGCGCCCATCGGCAGGAACAGGCCGTCGCCCTTGCCGATGAGCTTCTCGGCGCCGGGCTGGTCGAGGATGACCCGCGAGTCGGCCAGCGAGGAGGTGGCGAAGGCCAGCCGGGACGGCACGTTCGCCTTGATCAGACCGGTCACCACGTCGACCGACGGCCGCTGTGTGGCGAGCACCAGGTGGATGCCGGCGGCGCGGGCGAGCTGGGTGATGCGCACGATCGCGTCCTCGACGTCCCGCGGCGCGACCATCATCAGGTCGGCGAGCTCGTCGACGATCACCAGCAGGTACGGATAGGGCTGGAGCTCGCGCTCGCTGCCCTCCGGCGGCTTGACCTTGCCGTCCCTTATCGCCTGGTTGAAGTCGTCGATGTGCCGGTAGCCGTAGGCGGCGAGGTCGTCGTAGCGCAGGTCCATCTCCCGCACGACCCACTGGAGCGCCTCAGCGGCCCGCTTGGGGTTGGTGATGATCGGCGTGATCAGGTGCGGGATGCCCTCGTAGGCGGTCAGCTCCACCCGCTTGGGGTCGACGAGGACCATCCGGACGTCCTCGGGGGTGGCCCGGACCATGATCGAGGTGATCAGGCAGTTGATGCACGAGGACTTGCCGGAACCGGTGGCGCCGGCGACCAGGACGTGCGGCATCTTCGCCAGGTTGGCCATGACGTAGCCGCCCTCGACGTCCTTGCCGAGCGCCACCAGCATCGGGTGGTCGTCCTCGGCGGCGGCCGCGAGGCGCAGCACGTCACCGAGGTTGACCATCTCCCGGTCGGTGTTGGGGATCTCGATGCCGACGGCCGACTTGCCGGGGATCGGCGAGATGATCCGCACGTCCGGACTGGCCACGGCGTACGCGATGTTCTTGGTCAGCGCGGTGATCCGCTCGACCTTCACGGCCGGGCCCAGCTCGACCTCGTAGCGCGTGACCGTCGGTCCGCGGGTGAAACCGGTGACGGCCGCGTCGACCTTGAACTCGGAGAAGACGTTGGTGAGCGAGGCGACGACGGCGTCGTTGGCGGCGCTGCGCGCCTTGCCGGGGCCACCGCGGGTGAGGAGGTCAAGCGAGGGCAGCGCGTAGGTGATGTCGCCGGACAGCTGGAGCTGCTCGGCGCGCGGCGGCAGGTCGGCGGGGGCCTCCGGCGCGGGCTTGGTGAGGTCGGCGACCTCGGCCCGCAGCCGCTCCTGCCGGGGCCGGGCGGCCGGTACCGGGGTGGGCGTCGGGGTGGTCTCCTCGCGGTCCCCGACGCTCACACCGTGGGTGAGGTCGGCGACGATCGGCGAGGGCGGCATGCCGTGCAGGACGGCCCCGTCGAGCGCGGCGGCGGCCGCGGCGGCGACGTCCACGGCGTCCATGGGACGGCTCGTGTCGGGCTGCGCCACCGCGGGGCGCCGGGGGCGGCCCCGCCGCTGCGAGAGCGCCTCCTGCTCGGCGTCGTCGGGGTCGTACGCCTCGGGCGGGGAGCCGCGCCGGCGGCCGCGCGCTGGCAGCGCCTCACGCCACTGCTCGTCGTAGCGCTCGTCGTCGTCGAACTCCGGCACCCCGGGGTCGTGCAGCACCCCGAGCCGGACCCCGAGCTGACGCAGCCGCTGGGGAATGGCGTTGACCGGGGTGGCGGTGACCACCAGCAGCCCGAAGACGGTGAGCAGCACCAGCATCGGCACCGCGAGGACCTCGCCCATGGCGTACGTCAGCGGGGTCGCCGCGCTCCAGCCGATGAGACCGCCGGCGTCCCTTATGGCCTGCATGCCGTCGCTGCGCGCGGGCGAGCCGCAGGCGATGTGCACCTGGCCGAGGACGCCGACGACGAGCGCCGACAGGCCGATCACGATGCGGCCGTTGGCCTCGGGCTTCTCCGGGTGGCGGATGAACCGGAACGCGATCACCGCGAGCAGGATCGGCACCAGCAGGTCGAGCCGGCCGAAGGCACCGGTCACCAGCATCTCGACCAGCTCGCCGACGGGGCCGCGCAGGTTGGACCAGGTTCCGGCGGCGACGATCAGACCGAGGCCGAGCAGCAGCAGCGCGACCCCGTCCTTGCGGTGGGCCGGGTCGAGGTTCTTGGCCCCCTGCCCTATTCCGCGGAACACGGCGCCGACCGCGTGCGCGAGGCCGAGCCAGAGGGCACGCACCAGGCGGTAGATGCCGCCGGTGGGGCTGGGGGCCGGCCTGGGCGCGGGCTTGGCCACCGCCTTCTTGGCCGGCGCCTTCTTGGCGGGGGCTTTCTTGGCGGGGGCTTTCTTCGCGGGGGCCTTCTTGACCGGACCCTTCGCGGGAGCGGCCGCCTTCTTCGCGGGCTGCTTCTTGGCTGCGGAGGGACGTGAGGCCATGGGGGTGAGATTACCGGGGGAGACGACAGCGGACACGTGTGCCCACTGCTTCACCCGTTCGTGTCGCCGTTGTGACGGCGTGGAACTGACGCACGTTCACCGGACGGCCACTCCCAACGCGCGCCACCCGGGCGTCAGTTCTGCGAGGGCAGGGAGGAGGCGCTGCCGGTGCCGGGCTCCAGCGCGTCCAGCGCCCGTCGCAGGCCGGTGAGTTTGCGCTCCAGATGGGCCGCCGTGGCCACCGCGGCCGCGTCCGCCGATTCGTCGTCGAGCTGCTTCGACAGCGCCTCGGCCTGCTCCTCGACCGCCGCCAGCCGCGCCGAAAGCTCCGCGAGCAGCCCCGCGGGCTCCTTCGGCTCGGTGCCCGCGACCTTGCCGCCGCCCTCCAACTGGAGCCGCAGCAGCGCCGCCTGCTCCCTGAGCTGGCAGTTCTTCATGTACAGCTCGACGAACACCGAGACCTTGGCGCGCAGCACCCATGGGTCGAAGGGCTTGGAGATGTAGTCGACCGCTCCCGCCGCGTACCCGCGGAAGGTGTGGTGCGGGCCGTGGTTGATCGCGGTGAGGAAGATGATCGGGATGTCCCGGGTCCGCTCCCGGCGCTTGATGTGCGCGGCGGTCTCGAATCCGTCCATGCCCGGCATCTGGACATCGAGCAGAATGACCGCGAAGTCGTCCGTGAGCAGCGCCTTGAGCGCTTCCTCCCCGGACGATGCCCGCACCAGGGTCTGATCGAGCGCCGAGAGGATCGCCTCCAGCGCCAGCAGATTCTCCGGCCGGTCATCGACCAGGAGGATCTTGGCCTTCTGCACCATGGCCCGCCCTCCTCGCCCCGGCATGGGGCCTCCCCTGTCCGCAGGACTCGGGGCAGCACCGACGGGTGCCGCCCCGGGGGGCGACTCCCTTGCGCCGCCCGTCCTCGTGCCGGTCATGGTAGCCGCACCCCGCCCGTCGCCACACCCTGTCACCGCGATGTCACTGTGCACATACCGCAAACGCGGCAGGAGACCAGAACGTTCCCCGATTTCCGTCCCGCTACACGGCCCGCACGGCGGCGGGCCCGCCGGTCCGGCGACTCCGTGTGAACACCGTAGGGCCCCGCCCGCCCTGGTGGCGGCATGCTCACGGGGCCCGTACGAAGCCCGACCGATCCCGTCACTCCTCCCGCATCCACTGCTCCATCACCGACAGCAGGTGGTCCGGGTCGACGGGCTTGGTGACGTAGTCGGAGGCGCCCGACTCGATCGCCTTCTCCCGGTCGCCCTTCATCGCCTTGGCGGTCAGCGCGATGATCGGCAGCCCGGCGAACTGCGGCATCCTGCGGATCGCCGTGGTCGTGGCGTAGCCGTCCATCTCCGGCATCATGATGTCCATCAGGACGACCGCCACGTCGTCGTGCTGCTCCAGCACCTCGATGCCCTCACGGCCGTTCTCGGCGTACAGCACCGACAGGCCGTGCTGCTCCAGGACGCTGGTCAGCGCGAAGACGTTGCGGATGTCGTCGTCGACGATCAGCACCTTCTCCCCGCCGAACCGGATGCCCCGGCGCACCTGCGGCGCGGACTCCCGCTCCGCCGAGGGCCACTGCTCCAGCGGCGTCGGCTCGGGATCGGAGGTGGTCCGGCGGCGCCGCCGGAACAGGGCGGCCGCGCCGTTCTGGGTCTCCCGGTACGACTTCACCTCGGCCGGCGTCTCGATCTCCGCCTCGGTCAGCTCGGACAGCTCGGCGGCGGACGCCACCAGGTCACCGGCCTCCAGGGCGGGCATCGACTGCTGGTAGCCCTGCGGCGGCAGCTCGCTCGGGTGCAGCGGCAGGTACAGGGTGAAGGTCGAGCCGCGGCCCGGTTCGCTCTGCGCGTGGATCTCGCCGCCGAGCAGCTGGGCGATCTCCCGGGAGATCGACAGCCCCAGGCCCGTACCGCCGTACTTGCGGCTGGTCGTCCCGTCGGCCTGCTTGAACGCCTCGAAGATCACCCGCATCTTGCTGGCGGCGATCCCGATGCCGGTGTCGGTCACCGAGAACGCGATCAGTCCGGCGTCCGCGTCCCGCAGCGAACCGGTCTCCAGCAGCTGCTCACGGATCGTGACCGGCACATCCGCCCCGGCCGGCCTGATGACCAGCTCGACCGACCCGGAGTCGGTGAACTTCACCGCGTTGGACAGCAGGTTGCGCAGCACCTGCAACAGCCGCTGCTCGTCGGTGTGGAGCGTCGCGGGCAGCTCGGGAGAGACCCGTACCGACAGGTCCAGGCCCTTCTCCGCGGTCAGCGGCCGGAAGGTCGCCTCGACGTAGTCGACGAGCTGGACCAGGGCGATGCGCGTCGGGGAGACGTCCATCTTCCCCGCCTCGACCTTGGACAGGTCCAGGATGTCGTTGATCAGCTGGAGCAGGTCGGAACCCGCGCCGTGGATCGTCTCGGCGAACTCGACCTGCTTCGGGGAGAGATTGGCCTCGGCGTTGTCGGCGAGCAGCTTGGCCAGGATCAGCAGCGAGTTGAGCGGGGTGCGCAGCTCGTGCGACATGTTGGCGAGGAACTCGCTCTTGTAGCGCATCGACACCGCGAGTTGCTCGGCCCGCTCCTCCAGGACCTGCCGCGCCTCCTCGATCTCGGTGTTCTTCACCTCGATGTCACGGTTCTGCTGGGCCAGCAGCTCGGCCTTGTCCTCCAGTTCGGCGTTGGACGCCTGGAGAGCCTTCTGCCGGTTCTCCAACTCCGCCGACCGCTCCTGGAGTTGCTCGGTCAGCTCCTGCGACTGCTTCAGCAGCACCTCGGTCTTGGTGTTGACGGAGATGGTGTTGACGCTGGTCGCGATCATCTCCGCGATCTGGTTCAGGAAGTCCTTCTGGATCTGCGTGAACGGGGTGAAGGAGGCCAGCTCGATGACCCCGAGCACCTGGCCCTCGAAGAGCACCGGCAGGACGATCACCTGCGCGGGCGGCGCCTCGCCGAGCCCGGAGGAGATCTTCAGGTAGCCGCTGGGCGCGTTCTCCACCAGGATCGTGCGCTTCTCCTGCGCCGCCGTCCCGACCAGCGCCTCGCCCGGCCGGAACGAGGTCGGCATGGACCCCATCGAGTAGCCGTAACTGCCCAGCATCCGCAGCTCGTAGTGGTCCTCGCCGGCCTGGCCGGCGTCGGGCATGGCCAGGAAGAACGCGCCGTGCTGCGCGGAGACCACCGGGGTGAGCTCGCTCATGATGAGCGAGGCCACGTCCTGAAGGTCCCGTCGGCCCTGCATCAGCGCGGAGATCCGGGCCAGGTTGCCCTTGAGCCAGTCCTGCTCCTTGTTGGCGATCGTGGTGTCGCGCAGGTTGGCGATCATCTTGTTGATGTAGTCCTGGAGTTCCTGGATCTCGCCGGAGGCGTCGACGTCGATCTTCAGGTTCAGGTCGCCGCGGGTCACCGCGGTCGCCACGCGCGCGATGGCACGCACCTGCCGGGTCAGGTTCCCGGCCATCTCGTTCACCGACTCGGTCAGGTCCCGCCAGGTGCCGTCGACGTCACGCACGCGTGCCTGGCCGCCCAGCTGTCCCTCGGTGCCCACCTCGCGGGCGACGCGGGTGACCTCCTCGGCGAAGGAGGAGAGCTGGTCGACCATCGTGTTGATGGTCGTCTTCAGCTCCAGGATCTCGCCCCGGGCGTCGATGTCGATCTTCTTCGTCAGGTCGCCCTTGGCGATGGCGGTGGTGACCATGGCGATGTTCCGCACCTGACCGGTCAGGTTGGACGCCATGCCGTTCACCGAGTCGGTGAGGTCCTTCCAGGTGCCCGCCACCCCGGGCACGTGCGCCTGACCGCCCAGGATGCCGTCCGTGCCCACCTCGCGGGCCACCTTGGTGACCTGGTCGGCGAACGAACTGAGCGTCTTCACCATGGTGTTGAAGGTGTCGGCGAGCTGCTGGACCTCGCCGCGCGCCTCGATCGTCACCGTCCGGGTCAGGTCGCCGTTGGCGACGGCCGCCGCGACCTGGGAGATGTTCCGCACCTGCATGGTCAGGTTCTTGGCCATCAGGTTGACGTTGTCGCTGAGGTCCTTCCAGATGCCGACCACGCCGGGGACGTGCGCCTGGCCGCCCAGGATGCCCTCGGTGCCCACCTCGCGGGCCACCCGGGTCACCTGCTCGGCGAAGGAGGACAGCTGGTCCACCATCGTGTTGACGGTGGTGACGAGTTCGAGGATCTCGCCCTTGGCGTCGACGGTGATCTTCTTCGACAGGTCGCCCTTGGCCACCGCGGTGGTGACCTCGGCGATGTTGCGCACCTGGATGGTCAGGTTGTTCGCCATGAAGTTCACCGACTGGGTGAGGTCCTTCCAGGTGCCGGAGACACCCTGCACCTCGGCCTGACCGCCGAGCTGCCCCTCCGTACCCACCTCGCGCGCGACCCGGGTGACCTCCTCCGCGAAGGAGGACAGCTGGTCGACCATCGTGTTCAGGGTGTTCTTCAGCTCCAGGATCTCCCCGCGGGCGTCCACGGTGATCTTCTGGGACAGGTCACCGCGCGCCACCGCGGTGGCGACCTGCGCGATGTTGCGCACCTGGGCGGTGAGGTTGCCGGCCATGCCGTTCACGGAGTCGGTCAGGTCGCGCCACACGCCGGCCACACCGGGCACCTGCGCCTGGCCGCCGAGCCGTCCCTCGGTACCCACCTCGCGGGCCACCCGGGTCACCTGCTCGGCGAACCCGGAGAGCTGGTCGACCATCGTGTTGATGGTGTTCTTCAGCTCCAGAATCTCCCCGCGCGCGTCCACGTCGATCTTCTGGGAGAGGTCGCCGCGCGCCACGGCCGTCGTCACCTGGGCGATCTGCCGCACCTGCGAGGTGAGGTTGCCGCCCATGAAGTTGACGGAGTCGGTCAGCTCCTTCCAGGTGCCCGACACGCCCGGGACGACCGCCTGACCGCCCAGGCGGCCCTCGGTGCCCACGTCCCTGGCCATCCGGGTCACCTGGTCGGCGAAGGCCGAGAGCTGGTCGACCATCGTGTTCACGGTGTTCTTCAGCTGGAGCATCTCGCCGGAGACGTCCACGGTGACCTTCTGCGAGAGGTCGCCGTTGGCCACCGCGGTCGTCACCTGGGCGATGTTGCGCACCTGCCCGGTGAGGTTGCGGAACGCGGTGTTGACGGAGTCGGTGAGGTCCTTCCAGGTGCCCGCGGCACCGGGCACCTGCGCCTGCCCGCCCAGCTCGCCCTCGACACCGACCTCCCGGGCCACGCGCGTGACCTCGGAACCGAAGGACGACAGCTGGTCGACCATGCCGTTGACGGTGTTCTTCAGCTCCAGCATCTCGCCGGCCACGTCCACCGTGACCGTCTGCGAGAGGTCACCGCTGGCCACCGCGGTCGTCACGGCGGCGATGTCCCGCACCTGGATGGTCAGGTTCCGGAAGACCGTGTTGACGGAGTCCGTCAGGTCCTTCCAGGTGCCCGCCGCACCCGGAACGTTCGCCTGCCCGCCCAGCCGCCCCTCGGCGCCGACCTCGTTCGCCACCCGCGTGACCTCGTCCGCGAAGATCCGCAGCGTCTCGGTCATCTGGTTGATGGTGTCCGCGAGCTGCGCGACCTCGCCGCGCGCCGACACGGTCACCTTCTGCGACAGGTCACCGTTGGCGACCGCGGTGGTGACCTGTGAGATACCCCGCACCTGGGCCGTGAGGTTGCCGGCCATCAGGTTCACCGAATCGGTGAGGTCCTTCCACACCCCGGCCACGCCCGGCACCTGCGCCTGCCCGCCGAGCTCGCCCTCGGTGCCCACCTCGCGGGCCACCCGGGTCACCTCGGAGGAGAAGGACGACAGCTGGTCCACCATCGTGTTGACGGTGTTCTTCAGCTCCAGCATCTCGCCGGCCACGTGGACGGTGACCTTGCGCGACAGGTCACCCTTGGCCACGGCCGTGGTCACCAGCGCGATGTCCCGCACCTGCGCGGTCAGCCGGTACGCCATGGTGTTGACGGAGTCGGTGAGGTCCTTCCACGACCCCGACATGCCCCGCACGCGCGCCTGCCCGCCCAGCTTGCCCTCGGTGCCCACCTCACTGGCCACCCGGGTGACCTCGTCGGTGAACGTGGACAGCTGGTCGACCAGATTGTTGACGGTACGGCCGACCTTCAGGAACTCCCCGCGCAGCGGATGCCCGGCGCCGTCCGCGGCCTGCGTCCGCAGCTCCATGCGCGGCGAGAGATCACCCTCGGCGACCGCGGTCAGGACCCGCCCGACCTCCGAGACCGGCCGTACGAGATCGTCGACCAGGGCGTTGGAGTTGTCGATCGCCGCGGCCCAGGAGCCCTCGCAGGCGCCCGTCTCCAGCCGTTCCGTGAGCTTGCCCTCACGGCCCACCATGCGCCGCACCCGCGACAGCTCACCGGTCAGATGCAGATTGCGGTCGGCCACCTCGTTGAAGACGGCCGCGATCTCCGACATCACGTCGTCGCCGGACACCGTGAGCCGCTTGCGGAAGTTGCCCTCCCGCATCGAGACGAGGGCCGCCAGCAGTCGGTTCAGCGCGGCCGTGTCCACCGCGGTGGTACCGCCCCGCGGTTTGCGTTGGTTCATCAGGGCCTGTCCGCCTTTCGCGCGCGTTTTCGTGCCCCGCGTCGCTGCGCCAGACTCCACGTGTCCCTCCCGCAGGGGTCGACCGTCACTGCCGTACTCCCGGCACACCTGTTCGATACGCCGGTCACTGCTGCGTAATCCTGCCGGATGCATCAGTCCGCACCACGGGCTGCTGCCCGCGGGGCACCGGGCCCACTCGGGCTGCCCGGACCTTCACAGGAAGCCTTCCCAGTGTTTCACCCCGGCCGAACCCGGCCATAACAGTTCGGCAGCTTCGCACACCGTCCGCACACCCTCCGGGCGGAAACACTGCAGACCGGCATCCGCGTGGACGGCGAAGGTAAGTAACCTTGGCAGCGGCTGTCCAGCCGCACCGGTCCGTCCGGCTAGGGCGGTGGCACGGAAACGAGCGGGCATCGGAGGGGCGGCCGCACAACATGACCACCGGACTGATCCCGGGGGACCAGCCCTCGGAACCCCGGCCGAAGGGCGGCCTGCCGCATCAGCGGCAGGAGCCGGTCGGCCACGCAGCCCTGCACGTCGACAACCGGTCGAGGAGTTCAGTGATCACCGCGCGCGCGGCCGCCAGCTTCGAGCCCGTCGGACGATCGGTCGCGAGCGCCCGCTCCTTCGTCCGGGACACCCTCCAGGGCTGGGGCTTCGCCGACATCGTCGACGACGCCGTCGTCCTCACCAGCGAACTGGTCACCAACGCCGTGGTGCACGCGGGCACTTCCGCCGACGTGCTGTGCCTGCGCTCCGAGGACGGCGTCCGCATCGAGGTCGCCGACCGCTACCCGGAGCGCGAGGTGCCGCTCCAGGGCGCCGCGGTCAACATGGGCAGCCTGGACCGCGAGGGCGGCCGGGGCCTCCAGCTGTGCGCGGCCCTGGCCGGCCGCTGGGGCGTGGAGTACGCCCCCACCCACAAGCAGGTCTGGTTCCAACTGGACCTCCCCCAGCGCCCCGTGGGCACCCGCGCGGCCGGCCCCTCCCTCCCCTCCGACCTCCTCCCCCTCGCCGACGGCCGCGTCCGCGTCGCCGTGATCCAGATCGACCGCACCGGCTCGGTCTCGGCCTGGAACGAGGACGCCGAGGAACTCTTCGGCTACGCCGCCGAGCAGGTCATCGGCAAGCCCCTCACCGACTTCGCCGCCTGGCCGCACACCCCGGGCACCAGCACCGGCATCGCCGAGGCCCTCCAACTCTCCCGCTGGGAGGGCAGCTACGGCATCCGCGGCGCCAGCGGCCGGGTGACCCCGGTCTACGCCTCCCATCTCCGGGTCCGCGACACCGACGGCGAGCCGTCCACGGTCTGCCTCCTGGTCCGGGACAACGAACGCGCCGTCCTCCAGACGCCGTTGCGCGTGCCGGCCTCCGACACCGGCTCCGGCGAGGGGCAGAGCACCGACCCCTTCGAGGTGTTCATCGGCTCCCCCGCCCCGGACGACCTCGACGGCCTCCTCCAGCGCACCGTGGAGCGCGCCCGCGACATGCTCGACGGCGACTCCGCCTTCCTGCTCCTGGCCACCGACGACGAGACCGAGTTGGAGGTCCGCGCCTCCACCGGCCTGCCCAGCGCCCGGCAGCGCTTCGCGCGCGTGCCCGTCGAGGCGGGCCCCGGCCGCTACGGCTCGGCGCGCATGCCCGCCGTGCACGACGACCTGTCGGCCGTGCCCGGCGCCGTCCCGCTGCTCGGCGGCACCGGCATGCGCTCGGTGGTCACCGTCCCGCTGAAGGTCGAGGGCCGCCTCACGGGCTCCCTCGGCGTCGCGGCGGAGGCCCCCGGCAGATACTCCAACGAAGAGGCCCTGCGCCTGCAGTTCGCCGCCGACCGCATCGCCCTGGCCGTCGAGTCCGCCCGCCTCGGCGAACTGGAACGCCTGCGCCGAGGCTCCCTGAGCTTCCTGGTCGAGGCGTCCGACCTCCTCGCCGGCACCCTGGACCGCGACCAGACCCTCGCCCTGATGGCACAGATGACGGTCCCGACCCTGGCCACCTGGTGCGCCGTCTACACCATCGCCGACCAGGCCTCCGAGCCCTTCCTGTCGTACGTCCTGCACGAGGACGAGGAACTCATCGACGGCATCAAGTCGTTGCTCTCCAAGATCGCCCCGCCTGACCCGGTTCCCACCCCTGGCGCCCGTATCTGGGCCGCGCCGGCCGAGGCGGCCCATCAGGCGGCCCTGCGCACCTCCATGCGCAGCCTCGGCCTGGGCGATTCGCTCCCCCGGGCCGGCTCCGGCATCGGCCCGACCCTCGCGACCGCCTCGGCCGTGGGCGGCGAGACCGTCGTCCTGCCCCTGGTGGCCCGCAACCGCGTCATCGGCATGCTGACCCTCGGCAAGCCGACGGACGAACACTTCCGCCAGGAGATCCTGGAGTTGGCGGAGGACCTCTCCCGCCGGGCCGCCCTCGCCCTCGACAACGCCCGCCTGTACTCGGAGCGCACGGCCATCAGCCAGTCCCTCCAGCGCAGCCTGCTGCCCCCGGAGCTCCCCGACATCGACGGCGTCGAGGTCGAGGTCATCTACCGCGCGGCCGGTGAGGGCAACGAGGTCGGCGGCGACTTCTACGACCTCTTCCCGATCAGCGACGGCGCCTACGGCTTCGCCATCGGCGACGTCTGCGGCACCGGCCCGAACGCGGCCGCGGTGACCGGCCTGGCCCGCCACGCGCTGCGCCTCCTCGCCCGCGAGGGCCTCAGCGGCCCGGCGGTCCTGGAGCGCCTGAACTCCGCGATCCTCGACGAGGGCGCCCGCAGCCGCTTCCTGACCCTCCTGTACGGCGAGCTGCGCCCGCAGGAGGACGGCAGCGCCGAACTGAAGGTGGTCTGCGCCGGCCACCCGCTCCCGCTGCGCCTGCGCCAGGACGGCACGGTCGAACCGGCCGCCGAACCACAGCCGTTGCTCGGCGTGATGGAGGACCTGGAGCTCTACGAGCAGACCGTCACCCTCGATCCCGGGGACGTCCTGCTCTGTGTGACCGACGGCGTCACCGAGCGCCGCGAGGGCACCCGCATGCTGGGCGACGACGGCCTGACGGACGTCCTGACGACGTGTACGGGCCTGACGGCCGGCGCGGTCGCCGCGCGCATCATGCGCGCCGTGGAGCGCTTCGCCTCGGACGCCCCGTCCGACGACATGGCGATCCTCACGATGCGCGTGCCGGGTCTGCACACGGACTGAGCCACAAGGTCCCCGGGCCACCGGGGACATGAGAAAGGCCCCCGCCCACAAGGGCGGAGGCCTTTTCTTCTTGAGCCCCCAAACGGAATCGAACCGTTGACCTTCTCCTTACCATGGAGACGCTCTACCGACTGAGCTATAGGGGCCTGTTCCCTTCGCGGTCTCCCGCGCGGCAACAAGAGAGATCATACCCTGAATCCGCGCCTGCTTCGAACCACGTCCTCGACCGCGGATGATCCCTACCCGGCGGCCTGGAGCAGCCCGCCCAGCGCGTTGCACGCGGAGACGATCCGCTGCATGTCCCGCTTCGTCAGCACGGCGTCGACGGGCAGTGTGAGCGTCTCGTCGGCGGCCTGCTCGGTCTCCGGCAGGGACACGCACCGACGGAACTCGGGCAGCCGGTGCACGGGGGTCTTCACCGGCACGGAGCACTCGACACCGCGAGCGCGTACGGCGCGTGCGAAGGCGTCCCGGTCGGGCCGCCCGTTGCCGGGCACGCGCACGACGTACTGCTGGTAGGTGTGCCCGTCCCCACCGTCGGGCGTCCGCACGCCCTTCAACTTCGCGTCGAGGTAGGCGGCCCGCTGCCGCCGCTGCGCGACCTCGTCGTACGGCGCCTCGGACTCCCCCTGTTCCAGCACGAGCAGTCCGTGTCGCTGCCCGAGTCCGTGCAGCCGTGCGATGTCGGCGGACCTGCCGAAGCGGTGCACGACGACGACGACGGCGGTCCGCGCGGTGACGACCGCTTCGACGGCGCCGGCGTCCAGGCAGTACGTGACGGGATCTATGTCGGCGAAGACCGGCAGCGCGCCGGCCAGGACCACGGCCTCCGCGACATCGGCGTTCCCGAAGGCCGGTACGACGACCTCGTCACCGACTCCGACGCCAGCGGCCCTGAGCATTGCAGCAGTACCCATGAATTGGATGGTGGTTCCGCAACGTGAACTTCAAGTGACGCACAGCAAAAAAGGGTTGGACCCAGAACCGAAGTTCCGGGTCCAACCCTTTTAAAGTTTGTTCGGCGGCGTCCTACTCTCCCACAGGGTCCCCCCTGCAGTACCATCGGCGCTGTGAGGCTTAGCTTCCGGGTTCGGAATGTAACCGGGCGTTT
>NZ_JBEPBM010000023.1:0-40488 GCF_040299205.1 Streptomyces sp. NPDC000983
GTCATGTCCTCAAGGACCTCGCCCCCGGGATCGAGGTGATCTGCGTCCAGCCGTCGGGCGCACCGGCGCACCGCCCTCCCGTGTCATACGCCTGCCGGGGTCACTTGGGTACGGAGACCACGGAGTAGGTCGTGTCGGGCGTCGGGGTCGTGGTGAAGCGGGCGTTGGGCAGGTAGAGCCGCCCCCGGAAGGCCGCCACCGTCGTGGGCACGTCGAAGGCGGGGTCGGTGATGCGGCGGCGGAAGACCCCGCTGCGGCCGTCCCCGGCCAGCGTGAACACGTCGACGGCGTTCTGCCGGTTCTGCACGACGTACAGGGTCCGTCCGATGAGCAGCAGGCCGTCGCCGTTGGTGAGCGGGGCCGCGTCCCCGAGGTCGACCGGTGCGGTGACCCCGGTGCGCGGGTCCACCCGGTGCAGGACGCCGACGCCGGACTGCACCACCAGGAGCGCCGAGCCGTCGGGGGTGCGGGTGATGCCGTTGGCGTTGACGACCTCGCCGGGCACCTGGCTCCAGGCGCCGCCGAGGGGGATCCGCACGACGGTGTCCGGTCCGGGCAACTGGCCGTGCCGGCCGAGCGGGAGGGCGTACAGCACGGGCTGGTAGGAGTCGGTGAACCAGGCCGCGCGCGGGCTGAGGAACACGTCGTTGGCGAAGGTGGGCGTGGTGGTGCTCAGCGGGTACGAGGCGAGGATCTCCCCGCTGCGGGCGTCGACCACGCGGGCGCCCTGGGCCCGCCCGGCGACGAACAGCCGTCCGCGGTGGTCGAGTTTGAGGCCGACCGAGGGCGTGCCGGGTCCGGCCGAGACGAGGGTGCCGGTGCCGGTGCGCAGGTCGAGGCGGTGGAGGGAGCCGTCGCCTAGGGAGCCGAGGTAGGCGTAGGGGCCGCCGCCGATGGTGATGCCCTCGGGGCGGAAGCCGTTGGGCAGGGGGATGACGGCCGGTCCGGAGGCGGCCCGCGCGGGCGCGCCGACCAGTGCGGCACCGGTCGCCGCGGCGCCCGCGGTCAACAGGCCGCGGCGGCTGAGGGGTTGTGCGAAGGAACCGTGAGTGGGAGCCACGGGGAGCCCTTCCGCGTGAGGGACCGACGGCAGGCCGGTCCGACGTCGACTGGGGGTCCAGCCCATCACACGGGCCGCGTCCCTCACAGCACCCCACAGCCGTTCGACAGCGTCTCGACAGCAGCTGACCGGGTTGTGACGCTCCGTCCGTTCACTGACGGACCGTGCGTGCCGGAGGGCGCCCCGGTGCGGGGAGGCGCCCTCCGGTACGCCGGTGTGCCCTACAGGGCGACGCCGAGCAGCGCGTCCACGGCGCGCGAGACGACGCCGGGGGCGGCGATGTCCTCGCCGCCGCGTTCCTGCTGGAGCGCGGCCCAGCGGTCGACGGCGGCGAGGGCGGCCGGGGCGTCGAGGTCGTCGGCGAGTGCCTCGCGGATCTCCTCGACGAGCGCCTCGGCGGGCGGCCCGTCGGGCCGGGAGACGGCGGCGCGCCAGCGTGCGAGGCGGTCCTTGGCGTCCTGGAGCACCTGGTCGGTCCACTCCCAGTCGGACCGGTAGTGGTGGGCGAGGAGCGTGAGGCGGACGGCGGCCGGGTCGACGCCCTCGCGGCGCAGCGCCGAGACGAAGACCAGGTTGCCCTTGGACTTGGACATCTTCTCGCCGTGCAGGGCGACCATGCCGGCGTGGACGTACGCCTTGGCCATCGGGAACTCGCCGGTCAGCACCTGGGCGTGCGAGGCGCCCATCTCGTGGTGCGGGAAGACGAGGTCGGAGCCGCCGCCCTGGACGTCGAAGCCCATGCCGAGGTGGTCCAGGGCGATGGCGACGCACTCGATGTGCCAGCCGGGGCGCCCCCGGCCCAGGGAGCCGCCGTCCCAGCTCGGCTCGCCCTCCCGGGCCGCCATCCACAGCATCGGGTCGAGGGGGTTCTTCTTGCCGGGGCGGTCGGGGTCGCCGCCCCGCTCGGCGGAGAGCAGCCGCATGGCGGCGGCGTCGAGGTGGGAGACCTGGCCGAAGTGGGCGTCGGACTCGACGGAGAAGTAGATGTCGCCGTCCAGGTCGTAGGCGGCGCCCGCGTCCCGGAGCCGCTCGACGAGCGGCACGATGCCGGGTATCGCCTCGACGGCGCCGATGTAGTGCCGCGGGGGCAGCATCCGCAGGGCGGTCATGTCCTCGCGGAAGAGGGCGGTCTCCTTCTCGGCGAGCGCCACCCAGTCGAGGCCGTCGCGCTCGGCGCGCTCCAGCAGCGGGTCGTCGACGTCGGTGACGTTCTGGACGTAGTGAACCTGCCGCTTGGTGTCGAGCCACACGCGCTGCACGAGGTCGAACGCGTTGTAGGTCGCCGCGTGACCCATGTGGGTCGCGTCGTACGGGGTGATCCCGCAGACGTAGATACGGGCGACAGGACCGGGGTCGAGGGTGACGGGTCCACCGGTCGCGGTGTCGTGGATCCGGAGGTCGCGGCCCTCGCCGGGCAGGGCGGGGACCTCAGAAGCGGGCCAGGCATACATGTCATGAGCGTAACCGGACCGCGGTTCCATATACGAACCGGATCGGGCCGGATGGCCGGTAAGGCGTTCTTGCGGGTGCGGGGCCGGTGTGCTGGGGCTATACGGGGGGCCAGGGGATCGCGGGCCATTCGCCGCCCGGCTCGGGGTGGGTGCCGGAGGTGAGCATCGCGGCGATCCGGGCGCGCGTGGCGTCGAGCTCGGCGGCGGTGATCAGGGGGGTGAGGGCGGCCGTGAGGGCCCCGTCGGCCGCGAGCGCCCGCTGGAGGCCCTCCAGTACGGTGACGGCCTCGGCGGTCAGGGGTTCGCCCGCCCAGCCCCACAGCAGGGTGCGCAGCTTGTCCTCGACGTTGAAGGTGACGCCGTGGTCGATGCCGTAGAGCCGCTCCCCCGCCGCGGGCAGCAGATGGCCGCCCTTGCGGTCGGCGTTGTTGATGACGGCGTCCAGGACGGCGAGGCGGCGCAGCCGCTCGTCGTCGGCGTGCACCAGCAGGGCCGTGCGGCCCTCGCCGACCTCGGCGAAGCCGACGGCGCGCCAGCCCGGCCCGGGTTCCTCCCGGTCCACCAGGGCGAGCAGCTCGGCGCCGGGCACGACGTCGATCCACAGCTGGCACATGCCCTCGCCGTAGGGGCCGTCGCGCAGCACGGTGGGCGGGACCAGGCCCCAACCGGTCGCCTCGGAGACCGTGTACGCGGCGACCTCACGCCGGGCGAGGTCGCCGTCGGGGAAGTCCCACAGCGGCCGCTCGCCGGCGATCGGCTTGTAGACGCAGGACGCCTCCTGGCCGCCGAGGGAGACGGTGCAGAACAGGGCGGCGTTGGAGGCCTCGCGGATGCGGCCGCGTACGGTCAGCTCGCCCTCGGTGAGCAGGGCCGTCGGGGTCACGCTCCGCGACGGTATCCGTTCTGGCGCGGACATACGTGTCCCTCCGGGTCCAGGGGCAGGCTGCACAGCGGGCACGGCGGCCGCCCGGCGTTGACGACGTCCAGGGCGCGCTTGGCGAAGGCCCTGGCCTGCGCGCCGGTGAGGCGGACCCGCAGCATCGGGGGGCCGTTCTCCTCGTCCTGCAGGAGCCGCTCCTCGGCCTCGGCGAGGTCCTCGTCGGACTCGGCCTCCAGCTCGACCAGGGCCTGCGCCTCCACGATCATGCGCTGTTCGTCGCCGTCCCAGGCCAGCGCCATGGTGCCGACCCGGAACTCCTCCTCGATCGGGGTGTCGAGGGGGGCGGTGTCGGAGACCTCGTTGGGTGCCATGGCGGGGACCGGGGCGCTGCCCCCGGTGCGCCGTACGACCTCGTCGAGGAGTTCGTCCATGCGTTCGGCGAGGGCCGCGACCTGGGTCTTCTCCAGGGCCACGCTGGTCACCCGGGAGCCGGCGGACGCCTGGAGGAAGAACGTACGGCGTCCGGGCAGTCCGACCGTGCCGGCCACGAAACGCTCCGGCGGGTCGTAGAGGAACACCTGACGGGACACGTCCTGTCTCCATGGGAATCGTGAGGGGACTCGTGAGCGGGGCCGCTACCGCGACCGCTTCACCCTACTGCTCCCGGCGATCACGGTGCGCCCGCACCGCCACCCACCGGGGCGTCGCCGGCGGGCGGTTCCTCGCGCGGCGCGAGGGAGGCGAAGTCCCCGGTGTCGCCGAGGCGGACGAGGAACGGCCTCAGACGGGTGTAACGGATCGCTGTGATGGAACAAGGTTCCACAGCGATCCGCTGGAAGAGGTCGAGATGAAGCCCCAGAGCCTCCGCGACGAGCGACTTGATGATGTCGCCGTGCGAGCACATCAGGTACACGGCGTCGGCGCCGTGGTCGCGCTCCACGCGCGCGTTCCACTCGCGTACGGCTTCGGCGGCGCGTGTCGACATCGCGCGCATGGACTCCCCGCCGGGGAAGGCGGCGGCCGAGGGGTGGGCCTGGACGACGTCCATCAGCGGCTCGTCCTTGAGTTCGGCGAGCTTGCGGCCGGACCAGTCGCCGTAGTGGCACTCGCCGATCCGCTCGTCGGTGTGGACGTCCAGCCCGGGCCGGGATTCGAGGAGCGGCGCGACGGTCTCCCGGCAGCGTTGCAGGGGGCTGGCGACGACCTCGGAGATCGGCAGCCCGGCGAGGCGTCCGGGGAGGGCGGCGGCCTGTGCGGCGCCGCGTTCGTCGAGGGCGACGCCGGGGGTCCAGCCGGCGAGCAGCCCTTCGGTGTTGGCGGTGGAACGTCCGTGCCGGACCAGGATCAGGGTGGGCATGCGGCCCAGGGTAGGCGTACCTCCGGGTGCGTCGGCCGGGAGTGGACGGGAGAATACGCTCCGTGATCGTCGACTGTGCCATCTACCGGGACGGGCGGCGGACCGAGGGCCCGCGGGACCTCTCCGACGCGCTGGGCGCGGCGCGGGCGGCGGGCGGGTTCGTCTGGATCGGCCTGCACGCGCCGTCGCCGGAGGAGTTCGACCTGGTCAGCCAGGAGTTCGGGCTGCATCCGCTGGCCGTCGAGGACGCGTTGAAGGCCCATCAGCGGCCCAAGCTGGAGGTGTACGACGACTCCCTGTTCGTGGTCCTGAAGCCGGTGGTGTACGAGCCGCGCAGCGACGCCGTCTCCACCGGTGAGGTGATGGTCTTCCTCGGTGACTCCTTCGCGGTGACGGTCCGTCATGGCGAGGGGGCGCCGCTGAAGGCGGTGCGGGCGCGGCTGGAGCGGGAGCCGAAGCTGCTCGCCAAGGGGCCCACCGCGGTGCTGTACGCCGTGGCGGACGCGGCGGTGGACCACTACGTCGAGGTCGCCGCGGAGCTGCTGACCGACCTGGAGGAGCTGGAGGCGGACGTGTTCTCGCCGAGCGGCGGCTCCCGGCACGCGGCGTCCCGCATCTACACCTTCAAGCGGCAGATCCTGGAGTTCCGGCGGGCCACGGGACCCCTGGCGATGCCGGTGGCACGGCTGGCGGGGACGGGCGGGGGGATGTCGGTGCCGTTCGTGAACGACGCGGCGCGGCCGTTCTTCCGGGACGTCGGCGACCACCTGACGCGGGTGAACGAGTCGGTGGAGGGCCTGGACCGGCTGGTGTCGGACATCCTCTCGGCGCATCTGGCGCAGATGAGCGTCCGGCAGAACGACGACATGCGGAAGATCTCCGCGTGGGCGGCCATGGCCGCGGTCCCCACGATGATCGCGGGGATCTACGGCATGAACTTCGACCACATGCCCGAGCTGCACTGGGCGTGGTCGTACCCGGCCGTGATCGGGATCATGGCCGCCCTGGAGGTCCTGCTCTACCGGACGTTCAAGAGCAGGGGCTGGCTGTGAGGCGCTAGGCGAACTCGGGGGCGGAGGTGGCGGGGCCGCCGAGGGCGTCGCGGCGCTCGGGCATCTCCAGGGAGACCATGCGGCGCCAGCCCGCGGCCCGTTCCCAGGCGTACACGGCGCGGATGCCCGCGGCGAGCACCGCGGACTTGGCGCGCGGCCAGCCGAGGATGCGGCCCATGTGGGCCATGACGGCGAGGCTGACGTCCCGGTAGACGCGGATCTCGGCGAGCGCGCACTCCCTGAGGGCCTGCTGGATCGCGCGGCCGTGGCCGGCGCGGGCGAAGCGCAGCAGTTCCTCGTGGCAGTAGGCGAGGTGGTTGTCCTCGTCGTTGGAGATCATCCGTACCGCGCGGCCGAGGTCGGGGTGGTCGGAGAAGTGCTTGCGCAGCAGCTCCATCTCCTCGGAGGCGCGCTGTTCGGTGACCCTGCTGTGGGCGAGGTAGGTGACGATGTCGGGCACGGTGAGCTGTTCCTCGCCCTTGAGCTTCTCGTGGGCCAGGCCGATGCCGTGCCGTTCCAGGAGCATCGTGTAGTCGGTCTCGGGCGGGACGGGGACGGCTTCCAGTCCGCGCTTCTTCATCAGGGCGGTGAAGATCCGCCCGTGTTTGTCCTCGTCGGCGCCGTGGCGGGTGATCTTGGGCGCCAGTGCGCGTTCCCCTTCGGGGACGAGCGCGGCGATCCGGGCGTTCTCCCAGCCGCCCTGGGACTCCCCGCTCGCGGCGATGGAGCAGAACAGTGCGAAGGACTCGTCGTTGTCGAGGATCTCCTGGAACAGACTCTTGGCCGAAAGCATCGTGAGCACCTCTCTGCGTGCCTGCACGGAACTCCGCAAAGAACGAGTCAAATGCGGTGCGAGGGATGCCGCAACAGTTGTGTCGGACAACTCCGCCAAAAGGAGGACCCGCGGGGTCACGCTCGGGGCGTAACCGCGCGGGCGGGTGGCGCGTTGTTCCGCGTGACGGCCGTGGCGGGGAAGACCCCCGAGCCCCCACCACGGCCGCGGAACTTTCCCGCGGGTCTCCCGCCGGGCTTCACGCGAGTCCGGCGCGCTCCAGGGCCTCGGTGCCGGCGCGCAGGGCGGCGAGGCGCTCGTCGAGGGTGAAGCCGGCGGGGGCGAGGGTGAGGGTGGTGACGCCGGCGGCGGCGTAGGCCTTCATCCGGTCCGCGATCCGGTCGACCGAGCCCAGCAGGGCGGTCTTGTCGATCAGGTCGTGCGGTACGGCGGCCGCGGCGCCCTGCTTGTCGCCGGAGAGGTACTTTTCCTGGACCTCGACGGCCTCCTTCTCGTACCCCATGCGCCGGGCGAGCTGGTTGTAGAAGTTCTGCTTGCGGCTGCCCATGCCGCCGACGTACAGGGCGGTGTAGGGACGGAAGGTGTCGGCGAGGGCCGCCACGTCCTTGTCTTCGCCGAGGGCGAGGGGCAGGGTCGGGCAGACGTCGAAGCCGTCGAGGGTCTTGCCGGCCTTCTCGCGGCCCGCGCGCAGGTACGAGATCGCCGTGTCCTCCAGGTGCTCGGCGGAGGGGAAGATCAGCAGCGCGCCGTCGGCGATCTCGCCGGTCTGCTCCAGGTTCTTGGGGCCGATCGCGGCGATGTACAGCGGGATGTGCTCACGGGTGGGGTGGACGGTGAGCTTCAGGGGCTTGCCGGGGCCGTCGGGCAGCGGCAGCGTCCAGTGCTCGCCGTCGTGGCTGAGGCGCTCGCGGCTCATCGCCTTGCGCATGATCTCGACGTACTCGCGGGTGCGGGCCAGCGGCTTGTCGAACTTGACGCCGTACCAGCCCTCGGAGACCTGGGGTCCGGAGACGCCGAGGCCGAGGCGGAAGCGGCCGCCGGAGAGGGAGTCGAGGGTGGCGGCGGTCATGGCCGTCATCGCCGGCTGCCGGGCCGGGATCTGGAAGATCGCCGAGCCGACGTCGATGCGCTCGGTCTTCGCTGCGACCCAGCTGAGCACGGTGGCGGCGTCCGAGCCGTAGGCCTCGGCGGCCCAGCAGACGGCGTAGCCGAGGCGGTCGGCCTCCTGGGCGACGGCGAGGTTGTCGCCGTCCATTCCGGCACCCCAGTAGCCGAGGTTGATCCCGAGCTGCATGGCCGATTCCCCTTACTGATCAGTAACGTCCCTGTTCCCGAGACCTTAGCGCGGTGACGCCCCTGGCGGGGAGGGTGGCGGGGTACGGCGCGGGCGCCGATGTCGTTGACGGCGAAACTGGTTATCCACAGGCACCCATCTGGAAGGCTCTGGCCAGTAATCTCGGCGTCCATGGAGCAGAGGCATCTCGGCCGGACCGGCCTTCGTGTGTCCCGTATCGGACTCGGCACACTCACCTGGGGCAGGGACACCGACGAGCATGACGCCGCGGACCTCCTGAAGACCTTCTGGGAAGCCGGCGGCACCCTCGTCGACACGGCGGACGTCTACGGCGACGGAGAGGCCGAGTACCTGCTCGGGCAGCTCATGGAGGGGCTGGTGCCGCGCCGGGACCTGGTCATCTCGACCAAGGCCGGCAGCGTGCCCGACCCGGACCGCCGGGTCGACGGCTCGCGCGGCCATCTGCTCGCCGCGCTGGACGCCTCGCTGGCCCGGCTCGGCACCGACTACGTCGACCTGTGGCACATCCACTCCTACGACCCCGAGACCCCGCTGGAGGAGACCCTCCAGGCCCTCGACATCGCCGTCAGCAGCGGCCGCGCCCGGTACGCGGGGGTCTCCAACTTCTGCGGCTGGCAGCTCGCCAAGGCCGCGACCTGGCAGCTGGCGGCGCCGGGCATACGGACCCGGCTGGCCGGTACGCAGCTGGAGTACTCGCTGCTCCAGCGGGGCGTGGAGCGCGAGGTGCTGCCGGCCGCGCTGGACCTCGGCATCGGCCTGCTGCCCTCCTCCCCGCTGGGCCGCGGGGTGCTCACCGCCAAGTACCGGGCCGCCACTCCGCCGCCCGACTCCCGGGGCGCCTCCGATCATCTGGCGCCCTTCGTGGCGCCCTATCTCGACGACACCGCGAGCCGGATCGTGGACGCGGTGCGGACCGCGGCGGACGGGCTCGCGGTCACCCCGCTCCAGGTGGCCCTCGCGTGGGTCCGCGACCGGCCCGGGGTCACGGCCCCGATCATCGGCGCGCGCAACGCGCAGCAGCTCACGGGGGCGTTGTCAGTGGAGGCCCTTAGTCTTCCTGACGAGATCTGCCGGGCTCTCGACGACGTGTCGGCGCCCGTGCACCGCTATCCCGATCACGACTGGAGCACGCTGTGAGCACGGAGCCCGAGACCGCGGGAGAGACCGGACCGGGAACGCCGGACGGGACACCCGAGGGTGCGGAGCCGGAGGGCGTGAAGGAGGACGCGGAGGGGGCGGGCGCCGCCGCGGGCGAGAGCGGTGAGGGCGGCGGTGAGGGCGCCAAGCAGGTGAGCGAGGCCGAGGCCGAACTCGCCGCCCAGCGGGTGGAGCGGGAGCGGATCGCGCGGCGCAGGGCCGAGCGGTCCGGGCCCGTCGAGGCCGGGGCCAAGCTCAGTGGCACCGCTGCCGACCTGCTGGCCGCCGTCCGCGCCGTGGAGGGCGGTGCGAAGCCCACGGCCACCGTCTTCGCCGAGCCCGATCCCGCTCCCGCTCCCCGGCGGCCGGCCCCGGAGCCGGTACGGCGGACCGTGCCGGCGGCCGCCGAGGCACCGGCCGCGGCCGCGCCGGGGACCGTGGAGGACGTACGGAAGGTGCTCGCCGAGGGCGGTGCCCCGGCCCCGCTCGCCGCGCAGGCCGCGGCGGCGCTCGGGGAGGGCGCGGCGGAGCGTCTGCGGGCGGATCCCTGGCAGTTGCTGCGGGTCGGCGGGGTCCGGCCGGAGCAGGCCGACGGGTTCGCGCGGGCGCTGCTCGGCGCGGAGTGCGGTCCGGACGACGAGCGGCGCGGGCGCGCCCGGACGGTCTGGCTGCTGGAGCAGGCCGCCGTGGCCGGGCACACCGCGCTGGAACTGCCGACGCTCACCGCGGCGCTGGTCCGGCAGGGCGTGCCGGACGCCGACGCCGCCGTGCAGAACGCCCTGGCCGAGGGGGAGGTGCTGGCCTTCCAGGACGCGGTCGACGACGAGCCGGGTGCGGGCGAGGAGGAGGGGGCGGCCGAGGACGGCGGCGAGGACGGTGCGGAACGGCCCGTGCGGGTCCTGGTCGGTCTGGAGCGGTACGCCCTGGCCGAGGAGAGCCTCGCCGACGGTCTGGGCCGACTGCTCAACTCCAAGCCGGAGGAGGCTGGTTCAGGGTCGGGCTGGGAGGAGGCCGCCGACGCCGCCGGGGGGTCGGCCGGGGAGCTGATCCGGGCGGTCGCCGGTCACGCGCTGGTCCTGCACACCGGCGGGGCGGCCTCGCTCGCCGAGCCGGCGGCGCTGCTGCGCGCGGCGCACGGCACGGGGCTGCGCGCCTGGGCCGCCGCCCACGGGCCGCTGGGCCGGGGCGCGTTCGCCGCGCTGCTCGGCGAGGACACGCACGTCGCCACGGTCGCCGGACTGCTCTCCGGTGCCGAAGGACCCGGGCGGGACGCGGACGGGGCCCTCGACCTCGACCTGCTGGTCCTGCTCGACTCGCCCCAACTGGACGTGGAGACCGCCGCGCTGGTCGTGGAGTCGCTGCCGGACGGGGCCCGGCTGGTACTGGCCGGGGACCCCGGGGTGCTGTGGTCGGCCGGGGCGGGGCGGGTGTTCGCGGATCTGCTGGCCGCGCGGGTCTGTCCGCAGATCGCCTCCCGGCGGCCTGACCCCGGCCCGCTCGGCGAGCTGGTCTCGGGCATCGGGATCGGGGAGCTGAGCCAGGTCGAGGCGCCCGGCAAGGAGGTCGTGATCGTGCCGGTGCGGGACGCCGGTGAGGCCGTGCACCGGACGGTGCAGCTCGTCGCCGACTCGGTGCCCCGGGCGATCGGCATCCAGCCCGAGGACACCCAGGTGATCACCCCGGGCCACGGCGGGGCGGCCGGCACCTGGGCGCTCAACAGCGCGCTGAAGGAGCGGCTCAACCCCGGCCCCGGCCGCTTCGGCGGCTTCGACCCGGGCGACAAGATCGCCTACTCCCCCGCGCCGGGGCGTACGGTGCCGGGCCGCGTGGTCACGGCCGACGCGGACGGGCTGCACCTGTCCTGCGCGGGCGAGGACGTCGTCGTACCGAAGGAGCGGGTGGAGCAGTCCGTGCGGCACGGGTGGGCACTCACCGCGCATCAGGCGGCGGGAAGCCGGTGGCCCGCGGTCGTGGTCGTGCTGCCCGGTGACGCGGCGGGGGCGCTCAGCAGGCCGTGGGTGTACACGGCGTTCGGCCGGGCGGAGCGGCATCTGTCCGTGGTGCACGGCGTGGAGCAGGCGCTGCCCCGGGCCGTGGCCGAGGTTGCGGCCAAGCCCCGGACGACGCGGCTGGCGGAGCTGCTCGCGCCGCAGGTCCCGGCGGACGGCCGGTAGCGGCGACCGTACGCGGCGGGGGCGGTGGCCCGGAGTCGGAACTCCGGGCCACCGCCCCCGCGTGCGTGCGTGGATCCGGCGGCGCGGCCGGCGGACGGGATCAGCGATCGGCGTCCAGCGGTTCCAGGTCCTCCTCGTCGTCGACCAACTCCGCGTCCAGGTCGTCGTCGGCCTCGTCCGTCTCCTGGCCGGGGCCGTCGGTGTCGTCGTCCTCGTCGTCGAGTTCGTCGAGTTCGTCGTCGAAGACCGCGCTGACGTCGAAGCGGCAGACCACCTGCTGCGGGTCGAGCTGTTCGAACGGCGTCTCCAGCCATTCGCCGGCGTCGGCCGGTTCGTCGGCCGCGGTCACCCAGAGCGTGGAGTCGCCCTCCTCCAGGCCGAACTCCTTGTGCCGGGAGGCGATCTCGTCCGGTTCGAACTCGCCGAAGAGGATGCCCAGCGCACCGTGGACGGTGCCCGACGCCTCCTCGTCCAGGTCCGCGTCGTGGTCCGCGGCCTCCACTCGCCGTGCCTGTGCCAGCAGCCGCTGCGGTTCCGCCACGGTGTAGTCGCGGCGGATCAGCACGCTCAGCGCGTTCGGCTCCTCGGGACCCGCGTACGGGGGCAGACCGTCGTCCGTGCCGGGGATCTCGAAGGGCGTGACCTCGTCGTACCGGTCGTAGAGCAGCTCGTCGTACGCCTCCGCGGCGGTGGCCAGGAGGTTGAACGCGTCGTAGACGGCCGGGTCGTCCTCCCCCGACCTGCGTTCGACCGCGGCGAGATGGCGGTCGAGCGCGGTCTTGACCGCCTCGGCGGCGGCGCGTACCTCGGCAGCGGTGGGCTGCGCAGCATCAGACATAGTGCAGACGCTATCCGTACCGGGCCCCAGCCCGCACAATAGATGCGATGCCGGAATACGAATTTGTCGACGTGTACGTACCGCGCGGGGTCTCCCGCAAGGACGCCACACGTCTGCTGACGGACCATGCCGAGTACGGACACTGGGAGTTGGACCGACTGAGCCTGTTGCGCGACGGAAGCCGCAGGGTGCGGCTGCGCCGGAGGATCATCCGGCAGGTACGCGCCACCTGGTGAGAGCGGCCGGATACGGAGCGGGCCCCGCTTGACCGGCGGGGCCCGCTCCGTCGTGGGTGGGTGCTCAGGCCGCGGCGCGTGCCCTGCGGTACAGCACGGCGCCCGCCAGGACGGCGCCGGCGCCCACGGGCAGGGCCAGTCCCAGGGGGAGTTCGGCGCCGGTCGCGGCGAGCAGACCGCCCGCCGAGGACTGCGCTACCGAGTGCGTCCCCGGGCCGTCGGTCAGCGGGGTGCCGTCGGGGTGGGTGCCGCCCGAGGTGGACGCGGTGCCGCCGCCCCCGTTGCCCCGGTCGTCGGGGCTGCCGCCGTCGCCGGGGTTGCCCCGGTCGTCGGGGTTCCCGGACGGGCCGCCGGGGTTCTCATGGCCGGATCCCGGCGGGTTGTGCCCGCCGCCCCCGCCCCCGTGCTCGCCGCCGTGTCCTCCGCCGTCGCCGCCCGGCCGGGTCTGCCCTCCCCCGCCGGATCCGCCGTAGCCGCCTCCGTCGTTCGCGCAGTCGTTGCCCGTCGTGCCGTTGCCGATCCCGATGACGTCGACGCTGTTGCCGCAGACGTTGACGGGCGCGTGGACGGGCACCTCGACATGGTTGCCGGACCCGACACCGGGCGAGTCCGAGGCGTGACCGCCGGAGTGCGCGCCCCCGGAGCCTCCCGAGCCGCCGGAGTGTCCACCGGAGTGCCCGTCGGCGTCGCCGTACCCGCCGTGCGCGCCGACGGAGCGGTTGACGCAGGTGTTGCCGACCGCGGGGTTGAGGATCCCGACGACGTCGACGGTGTTGCCGCAGGCGTTGACCGGGACATGGACCGGCACCTGGACGGTGTTGCCGGAGAGGACTCCGGGCGAGTTCGCGGCGGCTCCGCTCGCCCCCGAGTGGGCCTGGGCGGTTCCCCCCGCGGCGGCGATCACACCGGTCGCGGCCGCCACGGTCATCAGGCCCTTGCGGGTGACCTGTCGCATCGCTGAATTACCTGCCTTCCCCCACACGAAAAGTGAAAAGACCGGTCGGTCCCGGAGCGCATGGAACGCGCTCCGGGACCGACGGCGTGGAACTCAACCCGTAAAAGGAAGGGTCACTGGTTGACGCAGGTGTTGCCGAAGGCGGGGTTCAGCAGACCGATCACGGAGATCGTGTTGCCGCACACGTTCACCGGGATGTGCACGGGAACCTGCACCACGTTGCCGGACAGCACACCCGGGGAGTGCACGGCGGCACCCTGGGCACCCGAGTCGGCGACGGCCAGACCCGCACCCGCGAGAACCAGGCCACCGGTGGCAGCCGCAGCGGCGACGACCTTCTTGATCATTATTCCTCCTCGTTGGCAATGCGATCCCAAGTAACGGATCACATGACCAGTAACGAGGAGGGAGTAATGGAGCTACGAGCTTATCGTCGCATTCACTCTTCTCAGTTATTTCCGCACGGGCGGGCGAATCGGGAGTTCAGGCGTTCTCAGGACGCGTCGAGGAACCGGTCGAGCACGCGGACACCGAACTTGAGTCCGTCCACCGGCACCCGCTCGTCGACTCCGTGGAACATGCCCGCGAAGTCCAGCTCCGGCGGCAGCCGGAGCGGCGCGAAGCCGAAGCAGCGGATGCCGAGGTCGTCGAAGGACTTGGCGTCGGTGCCGCCGGAGAGCATGTACGGCACGGCGCGCGCGATGGGGTCCTCGGCGCTCAGCGCGGTCTGCATGGCGTCGACGAGCCTGCCGTCGAAGTCGGTCTCCAGCGCCTTGTCGGCGTGCACGTCCTCACGGCGGACGCGCGGGCCGAGCAGCCGGTCGAGGTCGGCGAGGAACTCCTCCTCGTACCCGGGCAGGAAGCGGCCGTCGACATGGGCGGTGGCCTGGCCGGGGATGACGTTGACCTTGTAGCCGGCGCCGAGCATGGTGGGCGCCGCCGAGTTCTTCAGGGTCGCGCCGACCATCTTGGCGATGCCGCCGAGCTTGGCGAGCGTCTCGTCCATGTTCTCGGGGTCGAGTTCGGTGCCGAGGGCGTCGGAGAGCTCGTCGAGGAAGGACCGCACGGTCTTGGTGACGCGGACCGGCCACTGGTGCCGGCCGAGCCTGCCGACGGCCTCGCACAGCTCGGTGATGGCGTTGTCGTCGTTGGTCATCGAGCCGTGGCCCGCGGTGCCGTCGACGGTGAGCCGCATCCAGTGCATGCCCTTCTGGGCGGTCTCCACCAGGTACAGCCGCAGCTTCTCGTTGACGGTGAAGGAGAATCCGCCGACCTCGCCGATCGCCTCGGTGACGCCCTCGAAGAGCTCGGGGTGCTTCTGGACCAGGTACTTGGCGCCGTAGGTGCCGCCGGCCTCCTCGTCGGCGAGGAAGGCGAGGACGATGTCGCGCGGGGGCTTGCGGCCGCTGCGCAGCCGGTCGCGCACGACGGCCAGCGTCATCGCGTCCATGTCCTTCATGTCGACGGCCCCGCGCCCCCACACGCAGCCGTCGGCGATCTCGCCGGAGAAGGGGTGGTGGGTCCAGTCGGCCGCGTTGGCCGGGACGACGTCGGTGTGACCGTGGATGAGGAGGGCCGGCCGGGAGGGGTCCTCGCCCTCGATGCGGGCCACCGTGGAGGCGCGCCCCTGGTGCGACTCGATGATCCGCGGTTCGAGGCCCACCTCGGCGAGCTTCTCGGCGACGTACTCGGCGGCCTTGCGCTCGCCGGGGCCCGAGTGGTCGCCGTAGTTGCTGGTGTCGATCTGGATCAGCTCGCGGCAGAGGTCCACGACCTCGTCCTCGCTGGTGACGCTCCTGGTCGTGTCCGTCCCGCTCACGCTGGTTCCTCCCGCTGTCACTGCTGGTGGTTCCCCTCATCCTCCTCCTGGGACCGGCCGGGCCCAAGCCCGCCCCTCGCACGTCACGAGGCGTTCACGCCCGGGCGGGGGTGATCGGCCCCCTTCGAAAGCCTGGTAATGTTTCCTCTGTCGCCACGGGGGAAACCCCACGCGACAGACACCTTGTCCGGGTGGCGGAATGGCAGACGCGCTAGCTTGAGGTGCTAGTGCCCTTTATCGGGCGTGGGGGTTCAAGTCCCCCCTCGGACACCAGCTGGTTCACAGCATCGAGTGCCGATCGGGAGCGATCCCGGTCGGCACTTCGCGTTTCCGGCCTTCGGCGCTCATGGACCCCGTTCCCCGCCGGGCGACACGCTCCGCAGTCACCCTGCCGCTCTGTGTGGGGCATCTCTCCCCACCCTCATAAAACTGCAGGTCAGCGCCTCGCCTTCGGTACGCGCACGGCCCGCGGGAGGCCGTGCTGGGTGGCAGCGCCCGGGGGACGCACCTAGCGTCGTACTAAAATTTCCGGCTTGTTACGGAGCCGGAGCCGGACAACCCCAGGCAGACCTGCGGGCCCGCCGGCGCCCCGGAGGCTTCCGGGATCGAGACGCGAGGACCCGATGGCAGCCATACACGAGAGCAGCGCTCTCGGTCTGCTCGACGAAGAGATCCGCGAGCGATTCGGTGACAGGGCACGATTCTCCGGAGGTCACGCGGCCTCACCACGCACCCTGGTCGACATTCTCGACGCGTCCGTGCGGTCGTACCCGGACGAGCCGGCCCTGGACGACGGCCGGACCCGGCTGACCTATCGCGCGCTGGCCGTCGAGGTCGCCCGGGTGGGGCGGCTGCTCGCCGACGCCGGTGTGGGTCTCGGGGACCGGGTGGGTGTGCGGGTGCCGTCCGGGACCAACGATCTCTACGTCGCGGTGCTCGCGGTCCTCGCGGCCGGCGCGGCCTATGTGCCGGTCGACGCGGAGGACCCGGACGAGCGGGCCGAGCTGGTGTTCGGTGAGGCGGGGGTGCGGGCCGTCGTCGGGGCGGGGCACGCGATCACCTCGCACGGCCGGTCGGAGGTGCCCGCCGGGCGGCCCGGCACCGGGCACGACGCGTGGATCATCTTCACCTCCGGCTCTACCGGGAAGCCCAAGGGCGTCGCCGTCAGTCACGAGAGCGCGGCCGCGTTCGTGGACGCGGAGGCCGCTCTGTTCCTCGCCGAGGAGCCGATCGGGCCCGGCGACCGGGTCATGGCCGGTCTCTCGGTGGCCTTCGACGCGTCCTGCGAGGAGATGTGGCTGGCCTGGCGGTACGGGGCCTGTCTGGTGCCCGTGCCCCGGTCGCAGGTGCGCAGCGGCGCCGATCTCGGGCCGTGGCTGGTCGAGCAGGAGATCACGGTCGTCTCGACGGTGCCGACGCTGGCCGCGCTGTGGGAGCCGGAGACCCTCAACGACGTACGGTTGCTGATCTTCGGCGGTGAGGCGTGTCCGCCGGAGCTGGCGCAGCGGCTGGTGACCGAGGGGCGGGAGGTGTGGAACACCTACGGGCCGACCGAGGCGACCGTGGTGGCCTGCGCCTCGCTGATGACGGGCGCGGAACCGATCCGGATCGGGCTGCCGCTGAACGGCTGGGAGCTGGCCGTGGTCGACGAGGCCGGGGAGCCGGTCCCGATGGGTGACAGCGGTCAGCTGGTGATCGGCGGCGTGGGGCTGGCCCGCTATCTGGACGCCGAGAAGGATGCGGAGAAGTACGCGCCGCTGCGGTCGTTGGGCTGGGAGCGGGCGTACCGCAGTGGTGACCTGGTCAAGGCGGAGCCCGAGGGGCTGATCTTCCTGGGGCGGGCCGACGAGCAGATCAAGCTCGGCGGGCGGCGGATCGAGCTGGGCGAGGTGGACTCGGCGCTCCAGGCGCTGCCCGGGGTGGCCGGCGCGGCGGCGGCGGTACGGACCGCGCGCAGCGGCAACCAGCTGCTCGTCGGGTACGTCGTCACCCAGGACGGGTGGGACCAGGCGGCGGCCGTGCAGCGGCTGCGGGCCGAGCTGCCGGCGGCGCTGGTGCCGCTGCTGGCGCCGGTCGCGGAGCTGCCGACCCGGACCAGCGGAAAGGTCGACCGCAACGCGCTGCCGTGGCCGCTGGAGAACCTCGCCACCCCGGAGGCGGAACAGCTCTACGGCACCGAGGCGTGGCTCGCCGAGCAGTGGACGGCCGTCCTCGGCATCCCGGTGACCGGCGCCGGTGACGACTTCTTCGCGATCGGCGGGAGCAGCCTGGCGGCCGCCCAGCTGACGACGAAGCTGCGGGTGCGCTATCCGAGCGCGGCCGTGCTCGACATCTACCAGCGGCCGACGCTGCGGAAGCTGGCGCGGCACCTGGAGGAGTCGGCGCAGGACGACGGTGCCCGGCGGACGGTCCGGCCGGTGCCCGTGCGGGCGCAGGCCGTGCAGGCGCTGGTGCTGCTGCCGCTGTTCACGCTGCTCGGGCTGCGCTGGATGGTGCCGCTGGCGGCGCTGGGCAATGTGCTGTCCGGGTACGCGTGGCTGCCGACCGCCCCCTGGTGGCTGGTGGCGGCCGGGGCGCTGCTGCTGTTCAGTCCGCCGGGGCGGCTCGCGGTCGCGGCGGGCGGGGCCCGGCTGCTGCTGCGGGGGCTGCGGCCCGGCCGGTACCGGCGTGGTGGGAGCGTCCATCTGCGGCTGTGGACGGCGGAGCGGCTCGCGGAGTTCAGCGGGGCGACCTCGCTGACCGGGAGCTGGCTGGAGCGGTACGCCCGGGCGCTGGGCGCGAAGGTGGGTGCGGACGTCGATCTGCACTCGCTGCCGCCGGTGACCGGTCTGCTGAAACTGGGGCGGGGCGCGGCCGTGGAGTCCGAGGTGGATCTGTCCGGGTACTGGCTGGACGGGGACCGGCTGGAGGTCGGCGCGGTCAAGGTGGGCGCGCATGCCGTGGTCGGTACGCGCAGTGTGCTCTTCCCGGGTGCCCGGGTCGGCAAGCGGGCCGAGGTGGCGCCGGGCTCGGCGGTGACGGGGCAGATCCCCACCGGGCAGCGCTGGGCGGGTGCGCCCGCGGTGAAGCTGGGCCGGGCCAAGCGGAACCTGCCGGGCGAGCGGCCGCGCCGGGGCACGTTCTGGCGGACCATGTACGGCGCGAGCGGTCTCGCGCTGAGCGCGCTGCCGGTGCTGTCGGGTGCGGCGGCGCTCGCGGTGGCGTACCCGTTCGTCGACGCCGGTGCTCCCCTGGCGGGCGCGGCGGTGGCGCTGGTGCCGGCGACGCTCGCCTTCGGGCTGGCGTACGCGCTGCTGATCCTGGTGGGTGTGCGGCTGCTGAGTGTGGGGCTGCGCGAGGGCACGTACCCGACGCACAGCCGGGTCGGGTGGCAGGCCTGGACCGTGACGCAGTTGATGGACCGCTCCCGGGAGACGCTGTTCCCGCTGTACGCGGGGCTGGTCACGCCGTTGTGGCTGCGGCTGCTGGGGATGCGGATCGGGCGGGGCGCGGAGGTGTCGACGGTGCTGGCGCTGCCCAGTCTGACCACGGTCGGCGACGGCGCGTTCCTCGCGGACGACACGCTGACGGCGCCGTACGAGCTGGGGGGCGGCTGGATGCGGATCGGGCGGGCCGAGATCGGGCGGCGGGCGTTCCTCGGCAACTCGGGGATGACCGCGCCGGGGCGGAGCGTGCCGGACGGCGGTCTGGTGGGGGTGCTGTCGGCGACGCCGAAGAAGGCCAAGAAGGGCACCTCGTACCTGGGGCTGCCGCCGGTGAAGCTGCCGCGCAGCAGTGGCGGCGGTGACGGGAGCCGGACGTACGATCCGCCGGCGCGGCTGCTGTGGGCGCGCGGGCTGGTGGAGCTGTGCAGGATCGTGCCGGTGTTCTGCTCGGCGGCGCTGGCGGTGCTGACGGTGGCGGCGCTGTGTGTGCTGGGCGGCTGGGCGTGGCTGCTGGGCGGGGTGGTGCTGCTGGCCGCGGGCGGGGTGGCGGGGCTGGTGTCGATCGTGGCGAAGTGGGCACTCGTCGGGCGGCACCGCGGCGGGGAGCATCCGCTGTGGTGCGGGTTCGTGTGGCGCAACGAGCTGGCCGACACCTTCGTCGAGGTGCTGGCCGTGCCGTGGCTGGCGGGTTCCGTGCCGGGTACGCCGTTGTTGACGGTGTGGCTGCGCGGGCTCGGCGCACGGATCGGCAAGGGCGTGTGGATCGAGAGTTACTGGCTGCCGGAGACGGATCTGGTGACCCTGGAGGACGCGGCCACGGTGAACCGGGGCTGTGTGCTGCAGACGCACCTCTTCCACGACCGGATCTTGCGGACGGATACTGTGGTCCTCCGTGAGGGCGCGACGCTGGGCCCTGGCGGAATCGTCCTGCCCGGCAGCACGGTCGGGGCCCGCACCACGTTGGGTCCCGCGTCGCTGGTGATGGCCGCGGAGTCCGTTCCCGACGACACGCGCTGGCTGGGCAACCCGATCGAGGCGTGGCGGCGCTAGGCGCGGCCCGTACGACGTCGGGGGCGGGGGACGTCGTACGAGCACAGCGCAGGGAGCAGACGCAGCAGTGGCAGTTCAGCAGTCCATGGGCGCGGACCCGTACTTCCCCGACAACGGCGATGCCCGTTATCGGGTGCATCGGTACGAGCTGGCGCTGGACTACCGCCCGGGTCCCAACCGGCTGTCGGGGACGGCGCGGATCAACGCCATCGCGGGCCGGTCGCCGGTCGCCGAGTTCCAGCTGAACCTGGCCGATTTCCGGATCGGCCGGGTCCGGGTGGACGGCCGGCAGCCGCACTACTCGCATCGTGGGGGGCGGCTGCGGGTGAAGCCCGCGAAGGTGATCCGGCCGGGTGCCGCGTTCACCGTGGAGGTGCACTGGTCGGGCAATCCGAAGCCGGTCAGCAGCCCCTGGGGCGGGCTGGGCTGGGAGGAGCTGGAGGACGGGGCGCTGGTGGCGAGCCAGCCGGTCGGGGCGCCGTCCTGGTACCCGTGCAACGACCGTCCGGCGGACAAGGCGTCGTACCAGATCTCGGTGACGACGCCGTCGGCGTACTCGGTGGTCGCGGGCGGGCGGCTGCTGACCCGGACGACGAAGGCGTCCACGACGACCTGGGTGTACGAGCAGGCCGCGCCGACGTCGAGTTATCTGGTCGGGCTGTCGGTCGGGAAGTACCAGACGGTGCTGCTGGGTGATCCGGGGCCGGGCGGGGTGCCGCAGCACGGGCACATCCCGGCGCATCTGCTGCCGCGGTTCTCCCGGGACTTCGCGCGCCAGCCGCAGATGATGGAGCTGTTCCAGGAGCTGTTCGGGCCGTACCCGTTCGACGAGTACGCGGTCGTGGTGACCGAGGAGGAGCTCGATGTGCCCGTGGAGGCACAGGGGTTGTCGCTGTTCGGCGCCAACCATGTGGACGGGGCGCGGGGTTCGGAGCGGCTGGTCGCACATGAGCTGGCCCACCAGTGGTTCGGCAACAGTGTCTCGATCGCCGACTGGCGGCACATCTGGCTGAACGAGGGGTTCGCCAAGTACGCCGAGTGGCTGTGGTCGGAGCGGTCGGGTGGGCGGACGGCGCAGCAACTGGCCGCCGCCGCCCATCGGTTGCTGGCCTCGCAGGCGCAGGATCTGAAGCTGGCCGACCCGGGGCGCAAGCTGATGTTCGACGACCGGCTGTATCAGCGGGGCGGGTTGACGGTGCATGCGTTGCGCTGCGCGATGGGGGACGAGTCGTTCTTCCGGATGCTGCGGGGGTGGGCTTCGCTGCACCGGGGTGGGGCGGTCACCACGGCTACGTTCACGGCGCATGCGGCGCGGTTCGCGAGTGAGCCGTTGGAGGAGTTGTTCGACGCGTGGTTGCGGCGGGGGGCGTTGCCGCCGTTGCCCACTCCGGTGACGGCGATGCCTGCGCGGCCGCCGTATCCGCCGAGTGCGGGGGCTTCGGCGTGAGTGTTTGTCCTTGCGGGCTGGGTGGGCCGTACGAGGGGTGTTGTGGGCGGTATCACTCGGGGGCGGTGGCGGCTCCTACGGCTGAGGCGTTGATGCGGTCGCGGTACAGCGCGTTCGTTCGGGGGGATGTGGCTTATTTGCTGCGGACCTGGCATCCGCGGACTCGGCCGTCCGGGCTGGATCTTGATCCTGGGGTGCGGTGGACTGGGCTGGTGGTTCTTCGTACGGAGGCGGGGAGCGCGTTTCATTCCACGGGGGTGGTGGAGTTTCGTGCCTCTTATCGGGGTGGGTCCTTGTGTGAGCGGAGTCGGTTCGAGCGGGTTGAGGGGGCGTGGGTTTACGTGGACGGGGAGTTTTTGGAGTAGGGGGGTTGGTCGGCTGCGGCGCCGTTGGGGCTTGTCGCGCAGTTCCCCGCGCCCCTGGGGGGTGGGTGGTTGGGCGCCGTTGTCGGGTTTTGCGCAGTTCCCCGCGCCCCTGTCGGATGGCTCTGCGGCGCCGTTGGGGCTTGTCGCACAGTTCCCCGTGCCCCTTGAAAGATGGCGCCGTTGGGGCTTGTCGCGCAGTTCCCCGCGCCCCTTGAAAGATGGCGCCGTTGGGGCTGGTCGGGCAGTTCCTCGCGCCCCAGAAGGGACCCAGGGGCGGGCCGCTGCCCTGTTTTAGGGGGCCAGGATGTCCAGTTCCTGGAGGGCGCCTGTGGTGATTTCTCGGACCAGGTGTTCGGCTCGGGGGGCGTCCTTGGCTCTGATTGCTTCGGCTACCTGGACGTGGAGGGTTACCGCGGCGGGGTCGGGGTCTTCGAACATGACCTCGTGGTGGGTGCGGCCGGTGAGGACCTCGGCGACCACGTCGCCCAGTCGGGCGAACATCTCGTTGCCGGAGGCCGTGAGGATGACCCGGTGGAAGGCCATGTCGTGGAAGAGGTAGCCCTCCAGCTGGTGGCCTCGGGAGTTGGCGACCATGCCGAGGGCGCACTCGGTGAGTTCCGCGCACTGCTCGGCGGTGGCGTTCCTGGCGGCGAGGCCCGCGGCGACCGGCTCGATCGCCGAGCGCAGCACGGTCAGTGAGCGGAGCTGGTGGGGGCGGTCGGCGCCGGCCAGCCGCCAGCGGATGACCTGCGGGTCGTAGACGTTCCACTCGGACCTGGGGCGGACCGTGACACCGACCCGGCGGCGGGACTCCACCAGGTACATGGACTCCAGTACGCGTACCGCCTCGCGCATCACCGAGCGGGAGACGTCGAAGCGCTGGGCGAGTTCGTCGGTGCGTAGGACGCTGCCGGGCGGGTAGTCGCCCGCGGTGATCGCGGGGCCGAGGGTTTCCAGGACCTGTCCGTGCAGCCCCCGGCCGGTTGTGCTCATGCACACAGCGTACGGGGGAGCTCACGGGAACAAAAAGTCAGACTTATTCGTCACAGACACTTGAATTCGTCGTACCTAATGGGTTTCAGTGTGGCCGACGTCAGATGTCGACGTCGTTCGTCGAGGAAGACAGCGAGGCAGTGATGCACACCCCCCACGTCGTCGTTGTGATGGGCGTCGCCGGTACCGGCAAGACCACGATCGGTCCCCTGCTCGCGGCCCGGCTGGGCGTCCCGTACGCCGAGGGCGACGACTTCCACCCGCGGGCCAACATCGACAAGATGTCGGCCGGTGTGCCGCTCGGCGACGAGGACCGGTGGCCGTGGCTGGACGCCATCGGCGCCTGGGCGCACGAGCGGACCGGGCTGGGCGGGGTGGCCAGCAGCTCCGCGCTGAAGCGGGCGTACCGCGACCGGCTCAGGGCCGCCGCTCCGGGGCTGGTCTTCGTGCACCTCGCGGGCGACCGCGCGCTGATCGAGGACCGGATGCGGCAGCGGCAGGGGCACTTCATGCCGACCGCGCTGCTGGACTCCCAGTTCGCCACGCTCCAGCCGCTCCAGCCGGACGAGGCGGGCGTCGTGGTGGACGTCTCGGGTTCCCCCGAGGAGATCACCTCGCGCGCCAAGGCCGCGCTCGACGCCCTCGGCACGACGTCCGCTCCGGCGCCGTAACACCCCCCACGCGCTCCCTCCCCCCTCCCCCGTAACCGCAAGGAACCTCCCGTGACCAGACTCAATGTCGAGCTGCTGGCAGCGGACGCCGTCGAGCCGATCACCTCGGCCGGCCATGCCCAGTTGGGCATCGCCGTGCTGGCGGGCATCGCCGTCATCGTCCTGCTGATCACCAAGTTCAAGCTGCACGCCTTCCTGGCGCTGACCATCGGGTCGCTGGCGCTGGGCGCGTTCGCCGGGGCGCCGCTGGACAAGGCGATCGCCAGCTTCACCGCCGGGCTCGGCACCACCGTCGCCGGTGTGGGCGTGCTGATCGCCCTCGGCGCGATCCTCGGCAAGATGCTCGCCGACTCCGGCGGCGCGGACGAGATCGTCGACACGATCCTCGCGAAGGCGAGCGGCCGCTCGATGCCGTGGGCGATGGTGCTGATCGCCTCGGTGATCGGCCTGCCGCTCTTCTTCGAGGTCGGTGTCGTGCTGCTGATCCCGGTCGTGCTGATGGTCGCCAAGCGCGGCAACTACTCGCTGATGCGCATCGGCATCCCGGCGCTGGCCGGTCTGTCCGTGATGCACGGTCTGGTGCCGCCGCACCCCGGTCCGCTGGTCGCGATCGACGCGGTGCAGGCCAACCTGGGCGTCACGCTGGCGCTGGGTGTGCTGGTCGCGATCCCGACGGTGATCATCGCCGGTCCGGTCTTCTCCCGCTACGCCGCCCGCTGGGTGGACGTCCAGGCGCCCGAGAAGATGATCCCGCAGCGGGCCTCGGAGCAGCTTGAGCGGCGTCCCGGCTTCGGCGCGACGCTGGCCACGATCCTGCTGCCGGTGGTCCTGATGCTGTCCAGGGCGCTCGTGGAGATCGTCGTCGACGATCCGGAGAACCCCACGCAGCGGGTCTTCGACGTGGTCGGCTCGCCGCTGATCGCGCTGCTGGTCTCCGTGCTGGTCGGTATCTTCACGCTGCTGCGTCCCGCCGGGTTCGCCAAGGAGCGGGTCTCCGGGCTGGTGGAGAAGGGTCTCGCGCCGATCGCGGGCATCCTGCTGATCGTCGGCGCGGGCGGTGGCTTCAAGCAGACGCTGATCGACTCCGGTGTGGGTCAGATGATCCTGGAGATCTCCGAGGACTGGTCGATCCCGGCGCTGCTGCTGGCCTGGCTGATCGCGGTGGCGATCCGGCTGGCGACCGGTTCGGCGACGGTGGCCACGGTGTCGGCGGCGGGTCTGGTCGCGCCGCTCGCGGTGGGCATGTCGACCGGTGAGACGGCTCTGCTGGTCCTCGCCATCGGTGCCGGCTCGCTCTTCTTCAGCCATGTCAACGACGCCGGTTTCTGGCTGGTGAAGGAGTACTTCGGCCTGGACGTCGGCCAGACCATCAAGACCTGGTCGGTGATGGAGACGATCATCTCGGTGGTCGCCGGTGGCATCGTGCTGCTGTTGTCGCTGGTCATATAGCGCCGCCGCCCCTACGGCGCCCGCGGGCCCGCCGCTCCCCCGCACCGGGGAGCGGCGGGTCCGTTCCGTTTTCGGGTCAGGGGCGCCACAGCGGGTGTTCGCGCTCGGCCCAGTCGGGGCTCACCGTGCCGGTGCGCATGCCGCGGCGGGCCTCCGGGTCGGCCAGGGCCATGCCGATGTGGCCAGCCAGGACGATGCCGATGGTGAGGGCGAGCCAGTCGTGGACGAAGGTGGCGCCGGTCCGCCAGACCAGCGGGGTGAGGTGGGTGAACCACATCATCAGGCCGGTGCCGAGCATCACCAGCGTGGCGCCGGCGATCCAGGCCGCGTAGATCTTCTGGCCCGCGTTGAACTTGGCGGCGGGCCGGGACCCGGGGGTGCGGTCGCGGCGCAGGACGGCGCCGAGCCAGCGGCGGTCGTGCGGGCCGAAGCGGTTCAGCCGACCGAGGTCGGCGCGCAGGGCCCGGGAGGCGAGGCCCGCCAGGAGCGGGACGGGCAGGGCGAGGCCCGACCATTCGTGGAGGCGGACCACCAGGGCGCGGCGGCCCACCAGTTCGGCGAGCTGGGGGAGGTAGAGGCAGGCGGCGGTGGCGACGCAGACGCCCATGAGCAGGGCGGTGGTGCGGTGGACCCAGCGGGTGACCCGGCCGAAGCGGGGGACGCGGACCGGGGCGGGCGGGTCAGCCGGTGGGTGCATCGTCGCGTCCGTTCGAGCGGCCCACCCAGGCGTCGACGTCGTAGCCGCGTTCCTCCCAGTAGCCGGGGCGGACGTCCTCGGTGACGGTGATGCCGGCGAGCCATTTGGCGGACTTGTAGAAGTACATGGGCGCCACGTAGAGGCGGGCCGGGCCGCCGTGGCTGTGGCCGAGGTCCTTGTCCTGCATGCGCAGGGCGACCAGGACGTCGGAGCGGCGGGCCTGGTCGAGGGTGAGGCTCTCGGTGTACACGCCGTCGAAGCAGGTGAAGCGCACGGCCCCGGCCGAGGGGCGCACTCCCGCGGCGTCCAGCAGCCGGGACAGGCGCACCCCTTCGAAGGGGGTGCCGGGGACCCGCCAGCCGGTGACGCACTGGACGTCGCGGACGAGCCTGGTCTGCGGCAGGGCGCGCAGTTCGGCCAGGGTGTAGGAGGCGGGGCGGTCCACGAGTCCGTCGACGGTGAGCCGGTAGTTCCCGGCGTTCCTGCGGGGCACGGAGGAGGCGACCGAGTAGTAGCGGAAGCCGCCGCCGTTGGGGAGGAGTCCGGTCAGGCCGGTGGGGTCCCGCTCGGCGGCGCCGGCCAGGAAGGACTCCATACCGCGCTGGAGGACCGGCGCGCCGGCGACGCCGAGGGCGCCCAGGCCCAGGGTGCCGAGGAGGACGCGGCGGCCGATGGGCTTGCCGCGTTCCTCGGGTCGTTCGGGCTGTTCGGGTCGTTCGGGGTTCACCTCTTCATTCGAGCACCCGCGCCCCCGTGGGGCCAGGGGCGGCGGGCGCCCGTCAGAGTTCCGTAAGGTCAGTGCTCGCCGCCGTGGGAGGTCTTCGCCGCCTTCTCCAGCTGGAACGCCTCGTTGCCCAGGCCGATGCGGGCGTGGCGCTCGGGGTCGCGGGCGCGCAGGAACAGGCCCTGGGCGAGGCCGGCGGCCAGGGCGAGGGCGATGATGCCGGGCAGGATCCAGTCCAGGGACGAGTCCGGGCCGGAGCCGACCAGGACGTCGAAGTCCTTGACGGTGTAGACGACGATGACGAGCAGGGCGAGCGCGGCGAGTCCGGCGGCGGCCAGCCGCCAGAACTGGGCGGCGACGGCCCCGCGGCGGACGAAGAAGACGACCACGGACACCGAGGCGATCGACATCAGCAGGGTGACGCCGAGCGCGCCGACGTTGCCCATCCAGGTGAACAGGTGGAGCACCGGTGCGGTCGGGTCGCCGGTGGGCTTGTCGTCGGCGAGGGCGAAGGCCGCGACGACGACGAGGGCGATCGCGGTCTGGAGCAGGGAGCCGGTGCCGGGGGCGCCGCTGGCGCTGCTGGTGCGGCCGAAGGCGGTGGGCAGCAGGCCCTCGCGGCCCATGGCGAAGGCGTAGCGGGCGACGACGTTGTGGAAGCTGACCATGGCGGCGAACATTCCGGTCACGAAGAGGATGTGCAGGACGTCGGTGAAGGTCTCCCCGAGCAGGCCCTCGGTGAGGAAGAACAGCATGCCCGCGCTCTGCTCCTGGGCGGTTCCGACGACGGCGTCGGGGCCGGTGGCGACGGTGATCGCCCAGCAGCTGAGGGTGTAGAAGACGGCGATGCCGCCGATGGCCAGGTACATCACGCGGGGCACCAGGACGTGCGGGCGGCTGGTCTCCTCGGCGTAGACGGGGGCCTGCTCGAAGCCGAGGAAGGCGGCGACGCAGAAGCACAGGGCGGTGCCGATGCCGGCGCCGGTGAGCGTGTCGGGGTTGAAGGCGTGCAGGGAGAGGCCCTCGGGGCCGGGGTCGCCGAGGGCGGCGACGTCGAAGATGACGACGAGGGCGACCTCGATGAGGAGCAGGACGCCGAGGACGCGCGCGTTGAGGTCGATCTTCAGCCAGCCGAGCCCGCCGACGAGGAGGACCGCGAGCAGGGCCGGGATCCACCAGGCCAGTTCGATCTCCAGGTAGGTGGCGAACAGGGCGGAGACCTCGAAGCCGAAGATGCCGTAGATGCCGACCTGGAGGGCGTTGTAGGCGACGAGGGCGACGAGGGCCGCGCCGGCTCCGGCGGTGCCGCCGAGGCCGCGGGAGATGTAGGCGTAGAAGGCGCCGGCGTTGTGGACGTGGCGGCTCATCTCGGCGTAGCCGACGCTGAACAGGGCGAGCACCACGCCGAGGATCACGAAGAGCAGCGGCTGTCCGACGATGCCCATCACCCCGAACGTCGTGGGCATGACACCCGCGACCACCATGAGGGGGGCGGTCGCGGCGAGCACGGACAGCAGCAGGCCGGTGGTGCCGAGCCGGTCGGCGCGCAGGGCCCGGTCCTGGCCCTTGAAGGTGCTGATGCCGTCGCCGTCGGCGAGTGTGCCGCTCGTTCTGGAACTGCCCGTCGTCATCGCGGGTGGTCCTTTCGGGGGTAGCGGGGATATCGGGGGTATCGGGGGTGGAGGTGCCTCACTCGTGCTTCACGCCGTGCCGAGCGCGTTGTCGCGGGCGGCCCGGAAGGCGGGGTAGGGGTCCCGGTCCGGGTAGGACCAGGGCTCGGGGGTGACGTGCTCGCCGATGCGGTGGAAGAGGGCGGCGGCCTCGGCGCCGCGGCCCTCGCAGTACTTGGCGTGGGCGAGGAAGTTCAGGTCGACCAGGCGGCGCGGGTGGCCCTCGTGCTCCCACTCCAGCCACCAGTCGAATGCCGCCTTCATCACCTGCCGGGCGCGGCGGCCGACCCAGTGCCCGGAGGCGGCCGGGTCGGCGCCCTCGTGGCCGGCGGCGGCGAGCACCCGGTAGCGCTCGGCGTGCGCGACGACCGGCAGGACGGCGAGGGGGGAGTCGGCCGGGGCGCGCTCGGCGGCGGCGCCGGCGAAGTCGTACACCTCGTGCAGCGGGTCCGGGCCGGCCGCGGGGTGGCGCTCGGCGAGCCGGGCGACCATCACATGGTGGGCGTGGTGGTGGTCGGCGTACCGCTGCCGGATCTCCTCGAAGACCTTCAACGCCTCGTCCTCGGTGCCCGTGCCGCGGGTGAGCATGAGCAGGCCGAGCCAGGGGGTGGGGTCGGCCGGGGCGTGTCCGGCCGCGGTCCGGCAGGAGGCGCGGGCGCGGTCCGGCTTCTCCTTGCCGCGCAGGGCGCGGTGGACCTGGGCGAGCGCGAGCAGGACGCGGGCGTCGCCGGACTCGGGCTCGGCAAGGAGCCACTCCCTGGCCCAGGGGGCGGCGTAGGGCTCCTGGGCGAGGACGGTGACGCGGTGGCCCCTGCGGTCCCAGTCGTCGCCGGTGCGGGCGAGGAGGGAGCGGGCGGTCTGCCACCGGCCCTGGGCGAGCGCGGCGCGGGCCGCGGCGAGGTCGAGGTCGTCGAGGGCGGCGTCGGGGTTCCGGGCCGCGCGCTTGCGGCCGCGGCCCAGGGGTGGCGGGGGTGGGGACACCGCGGGAACATCCTTACGCGACGCGGACGCCGTCGTCTGGTTTCGGTTTGACATCGGGCAGTCACGCACAGCCAACCCCCCGCCAACGGTTCACGTCAAGGGTCGCCTCGGCGTTACACGCGTCAACTCTTGTTACCCGTGGGGTACTTGGGGCGGGCCGATGAGGTGCCGGGGGCAGCAGGGAGCCCGGCATGTGACGTACGCCATAGTGGTTCCGGTGCTTGGCGCCCACCATGGCTGGGAAGCCGCGGCCTCCTCGGAGCCTTCGAGGGTGCGCCGGGCACCGGGGCGCCATGGTCGGCCCCTGCGTCGTACGCACCCCGAGACCCGTACCAACGATCGAGGAACGTCGCGTGTCGCTTCTGGTCCTGCTTCTCGCCGTGGGCGCCGCCTGCTGTCTGGGCTTCGGGTTCGTCCTGCAGCAGAACGCCGCCCAGAAGGCGCCCCTCAACGACTTCCTCTCCCCCAGGATCCTGCTGGACCTGGTGCGGGTGCCGCGCTGGCTCGGCGGTATCGCGCTGATGGTGGCCGGTATGACGCTCGGCGCCGCCGCGCTCGGCATGGGGCAGCTGTCCCTGGTGGAGCCGCTGCTGGCGACCAACCTGCTCTTCGCCATGGCCCTGTCCAGGCGCCAGACCCGGCAGCCGCTCGGCCGCCAGGGCTGGGGCGGTCTGCTGCTGCTCGCCGGCGGGGTGACCGCGTTCGTCGTGGCGGGGCGGCCCTCCGGCGGCACCGCGCTGACCGATCCCTCCCGGCAGTGGCTGATCATCGGCTCGATGATCGGCGCGGCCGTGCTGCTCACCGGGTACGCCCGGCGCTCCCGGCTCGGTGCGGGGCCCGCGCTGCTGGCCACCGCCGCCGGGCTCCTCTACGGCGTCCAGGACGCCCTCACCCGGGTGACCGGGCAGCGTTTGGGTGAGGGCGGTCTGGGTGAGGTGCTCACGAGTTGGCAGCCGTATGCCGTGCTGGCGCTCGGTGTCACCGGGCTGGTGCTGGTGCAGAGCGCGTTCGAGACTGCGTCGCTGCGTATGTCGCTGCCCGCTCTGACCGCCGCCCAACCGCTGGCGGGCATCGTCTGCGGGGTCGGCTTCCTCGGTGACCGGCTGCGCACCGACACCGGCGCGCTGGCCTGGGAGGCCGCCGGGCTCGCCGCGATCGTGGTGGGCATCGTCCTGCTGGGCATGCACCCGGCGATGCCGTCCGGCGCGAAGGTCCGCGAACCGGCTCGCGCCCTCCAGCCGGGCTGATCGGCTGACGGTACGGGGTCGGCTGCGGCGCCGTGGGGGCCGGTCGCGCAGTTCCCCGCGCCCCTGGGTGGGAGCGGCTGCCCGGCGCCGGGAAGCTGCGGTCCGCCAGGACGCGCCCCAGCGGCGGCGCCTCCGCCCGGGCCCCTCATACCCCGCCGACCCGGCAGCGCCGCTCGACCGGCTGACGGTACGGAGTCGGCTGCGGCGCCGAGGGGGCCGGTCGCGCAGTTCCCCGCGCCCCTGGGTGGGAGCGCCTGCCCGGCGCCGGGAAGCTGCGGTCCGCACGAGCCCCCAGCGGCGGCGCCTGCGGCTCGGTCGGCCCGCGCCGAATCTTGCCCGGCGGACTCACAGCGGCCTCCGGTCCGGCCTGTGCGAACGGTGACCGGCTCGGGCACTGATTGGATGGCGCCATGAGTGCAGCCGACGAAATCCTCGACGTGGTCGACGAGCACGACCGGGTTCTCGGGCAGTCCCCGCGCGGCCTGGTCTACGCGGAGGGCCTGCGGCACCGGTGCGTGTTCGTCCAGGCCCGGGACGCCGAGGGCCGCCTGTTCGTGCACCGCCGCAGCGCGACCAAGCTGGTCTTTCCCTCGATGTACGACATGTTCGTCGGGGGTGTGGTCGGCGCCGGTGAGTCCTACGACGACGCCGCTCTGAGGGAGGCCGAGGAGGAGCTCGGGGTCCGGGGGCTGCCGCGGCCGGAGTTCGCGTTCAAGTTCCTCTACGAGGACGGCGCCGGGCACGGCTGGTGGTCGGCCGTGTACGAGGTGCGCTGCGAGCTGCCGGTCAGCCCCCAGGTCGAGGAGGTCGCCTGGCACGCCTTCCTGCCGGAGGCGGAGGTGCTGGCCCGTCTCGCGCAGTGGGCGTGGGTGCCGGACGGGCTCGCCGCGTACGGGCGACTGCGGGCGCACCGGGCCGGGGACGGCTCCCGGTAGGGTCCGAGGCGTGATCGAATTCGTGCGGAACGCCCGGTTGTGGTTCGCGCCGGAGCAGGTCCGGCATGAGGGGGCGACGCCCGACTACCGGTTCTCCCTGGCGAACGAGCGCACCTTCCTGGCCTGGCTGCGCACCGCGCTGGCACTGATCGGCGGCGGCTTCGCGGTGGACCAGTTCCTGCCCGACCTGCGCTGGGGCTGGCGGGTCGGGCTCGCGCTCGCGCTGCTCGGGGCGGGCGTGCTGTGCTCGCTGCGCGCGGTGAACCACTGGGTGCGCTGCGAGCGGGCGATGCGCCGCGGCGAGGACCTGCCGGCGTCCCGGTTCCCGGCGCTGCTCGGCGTGCTGGTGGCGGTCGTGGCGCTGGTGATGGTCGTGGTGGTGCTCGCCGGGTGGGAGGGGTGAGCGCACCGCCGGTCCGGGACCCCGGGCTGCAGCCCGAGCGGACCCGGCTCGCCTGGCGCCGTACGACGCTGGCCTCGACCGTCGCCGCGGTGCTGGCGGTGAAGACGGTGCTGCACGCCGGTGTCTCGGCGCCCCGGGTCGCCGCCTGCGCGCTGTGCGCGCTGCTCTGGCTCGGCTTCCTCGGCTGCGCGCACCGCCGTATCCACGCCCTCTCCGCGAGCCCCGAGCCGCGGGCCCTGTCGCCCCGGCACGCGACGGCGGCGGTGCTGTGCACGGTGGCGCTGGCGGTGTGCGGGGCGGCGTTGATCCTCTGACCCACGAAGGCATGGGCCCGCCTGGGCGCCACGAGGACGGAATGAGAGGATATGTCCCGTTCGCGTGACAGCCTGTCCGTCGTCATCGCCCGCAGCTTCGAAGGTGAGCACCATGACCACCCTGCACACGGAACACGTCTCGCACACCCACACCCACGGCCCCGGCTGCGGCCACACCGAGGTGCCGCACGGCGACCACGTCGACTACGCGCACGGCGGGCACCTGCACCGGGAGCACGGCGGACACTGGGACGAGTGCGAGGCGGGCGGCCACACCACCCACGAGGGGCACGACCACCGGCACGGCGAGGCCTGCGGCCACGAGAGCGTGCTGCACGGCGACCACGTCGACTATCTGCACGACGGCCACCGGCACGCGGCCCACGACGGCCACTGGGACGACCACTGACCCGTCCGCACCGGCCGGAACAGGCCGTACGGCAGCCCCTCGGCGCCCCGCGCGAGGGGCTGCCGTCCTATCGTGGCTCCGATCACGTTGACTCCGCGCACTGGACTACATACCGACCGGTCGGCATCATTGGTCGAGTCTCGTTCACCTGCCCGTAGGAGCATCGATGAGCCCCGACCACCCGCCCGGACTCGATCTCGACCGGCTGCGCGCCCTGCTCGACCGCGAGCGCCCCGGGCTGGTCCACGGCCCGCTGTCCGGCCGGCTGATCGAGGGTGGACGGTCGAACCTCACCTACGCGGTCCAGGACGGCACCTCGCGCTGGGTCGTACGGCGGCCCCCGCTGGGCCATGTCCTCGCCACCGCGCACGACATGCGGCGCGAGCACCGGGTGATCAGCGCCCTGCACCCGACGCGGGTGCCGGTACCCAAGCCCGTACTCCTGTGCGAGGACGAGGAGGTGCTGGGGGCGCCGTTCTACGTCATGGAGTTCGTCGAGGGCACCCCGTACCGCACCGCCGACCAGCTGGTGCCGCTCGGTCCGGAGCGCACCCGCGGGGCGGTGCTCTCGCTGGTGGACACCCTGGTGGACCTGCACGCGGTGGACCCCGAGGAGGTGGGGCTGGCCGACTTCGGGCGCCCGGAGGGCTTCCTCGACCGCCAGCTGCGGCGCTGGGGCAAGCAGCTGGACGCCTCCCGCAACCGCGACCTGGCCGGCATCGACGAGCTGCACGCCACCCTCGGCCGCCGGCTGCCGGTCTCCCCCGCGGCGACCGTGGTGCACGGCGACTACCGGCTGGACAACGTCCTGATCGGGAGCGACGACAGGATCAGGGCCGTCCTGGACTGGGAGATGTCCACGCTCGGTGACCCGCTCACCGACCTGGGCCTGCTGGTCATGTACAGCATGTCGCTGGACATGCCCGACTCCCCCGTCTCCACCACCGCCGAGGCCCCGGGCCACCCCGACCCGGCCGAGCTGATCGAGCGGTACGCCGCGCGCTCGGGGCGCGACGTCTCCGCGGTCTCCTGGTACACGGCGTTCGCCTGGTTCAAGCTCGCCGTGATCCTGGAGGGCATCCACTACCGCTACACCCTGGGCCAGACCGTCGGGCGCGGCTTCGACCGCATCGGCGACCTGGTCCCGGTCTTCATCCAGCACGGTCTGACCACTCTCCAGGAAGGCTGACGGGACATGGACTTCGCGTTCGACGCACGCACCGAGGAGCTGCGCGGCAGACTGCTGGCCTTCATGGACGAGTACGTCTATCCGGCCGAGCCGGTGGCGGAGGAGCAGCGGGCCGCGCTGGCCTCGCCCTGGGACACCCCGGCCGTGGTGGAGGAGCTGAAGGCCGAGGCGCGCCGACAGGGTCTGTGGAACCTCTTCCTGCCCGACCACGAGTACGGTGCCGGGCTCACGAACCTCCAGTACGCCCCGCTCGCCGAGATCACCGGCCGCTCCCCGCACCTGGCGCCGACCGCGCTGAACTGCGCGGCGCCGGACACCGGCAACATGGAGGTGCTGCACCAGTTCGGCGACGAGGCGCAGCGCAAGCAGTGGCTGGAGCCGCTGCTCGCGGGCGAGATCCGCTCGGCGTTCGCGATGACCGAGCCGGACGTGGCCTCCTCCGACGCCACCAACATCACCACGCACATCGAGCGGGACGGCGACGAGTACGTCGTCACCGGCCGCAAGTGGTACATCTCCGGGGCGATGAACCCGGACTGCAGGATCTTCATCGTGATGGGCAAGACGGACCCGGACGGCGCGGACATCCGCCGCCAGCAGTCCATGATCCTGGTCCCCCGCGACACCCCGGGCGTCACCGTCCGGCGCGCGATGCAGGTCTTCGGCTACGAGGACCACTCCCACGGCGGCCACGCCGAGGTGGTCTTCGACCGGGCGCGCGTGCCGGTGTCGAACCTCGTCGGCGAGGAGGGCGGCGGCTTCGCCATCGCCCAGGCACGGCTCGGCCCGGGCCGGATCCACCACTGCATGCGGCTGATCGGCATGGCCGAGCGGTCGATCGAGCTGATGTGCCGGCGGGCGGTGTCCCGGACGGCGTTCGGCAAGGCGCTGGCCCAGCAGGGTGTGGTGCACAACTGGATCGCCGACGCGCGGGTCGCGGTGGAGCAGCTGCGGCTGCTGGTGCTGAAGACGGCCTGGATGATGGACACCGTGGGCAACAAGGGCGCCCACACCGAGATCCAGGCCATCAAGATCGCCACCCCGCGCACGGTCGTCGGCATCATCGACCACGCGATCCAGCTGCACGGCGCGGGCGGTGTCAGCCAGGACTTCCCGCTGGCGGAGCTGTACGCGAGCGCCCGGACCCTGATGCTCGCGGACGGTCCGGACGAGGTGCACCAGCGGTCGCTGGCGCGACGGGAGCTGAAGAAGTACCTCTGAGGGCGGAGCGCGCCCCGGGCCCGCGGGGGCCCGGGGCGGTCGGGAGCCTACGGCCGCAGGGCCTTGAGCAGGAGGTCCGCCAGGTGGTCGGCGACCTCCTGGGGGCTCATGGGGCCGTCGGGGCGGTACCAGGTCGACAGGTGGTGGACCGAGCCGAAGTGGTAGTCGACCACCAGGTCGGCCGGGGTCGCCGTGGAGAAGACCCCGGCCTGCTGGCCCTCCTCGATCAGCGCGCGGAAGCGTTCGTGGTAGCGCCGGCGCTCGGCGCGCACCTGCTTGTTCTTCTCCGGGCTCAGGTGGTGCATGGAGCGGAAGAAGATCGAGGCGTCGTCGAGGTTCTCGATCGTGGTGACGACCACGTCGGCGGCCGCGGCCCGCAGCCGCTTCTCCACCGGCTCGTCGGCCTCGGCGAAGGTGTTCAGCCGCTCCTGCTGGAGGCGCAGCACACGGGCGTAGACCTCGTGCAGCAGGTCGTCCTTGGAGCCGAAGTAGTGGTAGAGGGCGCCCTTGGTGACGCCGGCCGCCTCCACGATCTCCTGCACCGAGGTCCGGTCGTAGCCCTGCTCCGCGAAGAGCCGGGTGGCGGCGGCCAGCAGCCGCTGCGGGACGGGCGTGCCGTCCGCGTCCGTCGTCCTGGGCACTGTGCCGCCACCTGCCTTCCGAGTTGTCACTGGCTGTCGTGCGCGCGGGAACGGAGTTCCCGCCGGAGGATCTTCCCACTGGCCGTCTTCGGCAGGTCGGGCAGGATCTCCACCTGGCGCGGGTATTTGTACGCGGCCAGTCTCTCCTTGCAGTGCGCCGCGAGTTCATCCGGGTCCGGGTCGGCGCCCGGGCGGAGGCTGATGTACGCCTTCACGGTCTCCCCGCGGTACCCGTCGGGCACCCCGACGACCGCCGCCTCGCGTACCGCCGGGTGGGTGTAGAGCACGTCCTCGACCTCGCGCGGCCAGACCTTGAACCCGGACGCGTTGATCATGTCCTTCTTGCGGTCGACGACGTACAGCCAGCCCTCGGGGTCCATGAACCCGATGTCGCCGGTGCGCAGCTCGCCGCCGGGGAAGGTGTCGGCGGTGGCCTCGGGGCGCCGCCAGTAGCCGGGCACGACCTGCGGTCCGGCGACCACGATCTCGCCCTGCTGTCCGAAGGGCACCTCGGCGCCCTGCTCGTCGAGGATGCGCACGACGGTGTCGGGGCCGGGCACGCCCACGGCGAGGGTCCCGGACACCGGGTCGACCGGGGCCTCCAGGGCGGGCGGTACGGCGGCGCACGGCGCGGTGCACTCGGTCAGCCCGTAGCCGTTGCGGATGTACGGCCCGAACCCGGCGCGGAACTTCTCCACCAGCGCGGGCGGCAGCGGGGCGCCGCCGGAGGAGATGACCCGGAAGGAGGCGAAGTGCTCGCGGGTGACGGAGGGGTGGGCGGCCAGGGCCATGAACGCGGTCGAGGGGCCGACCGTGTAGTGCGGGCGGTGCTCGGCGAACGCCTCCAGCACCGCCCCGGCCTCGAAGCGGTAGGCCAGCACCAGGGTGCCCGCGCTGTTCAGACAGGCGCCGAACTGGCAGACCATGCCGGTGATGTGGAACAGCGGGGCGAGCGCGAAGTACACCGGCGCCTCGGGCAGCGGGAGCCCGGTCCGCTGCCGCTCGGCGTTGTGCATGATGTTGGCGTGGGTGTTGGTGGCGCCCTTGGGGGTGCCGCCGGTGCCGGAGGTGTAGCTGATCAGGGCGAGGTCGGCGGGGGCCGGGTCGCGCCCCTCGGGGGCCGGATGACCGGCCCGGGCCACCGTGGCGAGGTCCTCGGCGTCGGCGGCCTCCGGGAGCCGCTCGAAGGCGAGGACGCGGTCGTCGCCGCGGGTCTGGAAGTCCAGTTCGCAGCCGGTGAGGACGATCCGCACCGGGGAGTCGGCGGCCGTCTCGCGCAGATACGCCTCCCAGGAGCGGTCCGAGCAGATCAGCGCGGCCGCCTCGGCGTCCCGCAGGACGTGCGCCATCTCCCCCGACTTGTACATGGGGTTGACCGGCACGACGGTGGCGCCCGCCTTCCAGGCGCCCAGCACGGCGAGTACGAAGAGCGGGGAGTTCTGCAGCAGCACGGCCACGCGGTCGCCGCGGCCCAGACCCCGGCTCGCCAGGTACCCGGCGACGGAGTCGCTCAGCTCGTCGGCCTCGCGGTAGGTGAGCCGGCCGTCGAAGTAGGCGAGGAAGTCCCGCTCGGGGGCCTCGGCGACGGCCCGGCGCAGGGCGTGCACCAGGGAGTCGGCGGGGTCGATCGGGGCACGCTGGGCGTCGTCGAGCAGGGCGAGCCAGGGCTTGGCCGCGTACCCGGCGCCGGTCACCGGGCGGCATCCCACTTCTGCTGGATGTGGTTCATGGTGCCCAGCCACCGCTCGGGTTCGGCGGCCCGGGCCTGGTAGTAGCCGGCCACCTCCGGGTGCGGCAGCACCAGGAAGCGGTCCTCGCCGATGGCCTTGAACAGGGCGTCCGCCACGTCGTCCGGCTCGATGGCGGTGGGCTGGAGCACCAGGTCGCCGGCGCTGCCGGTGGCGGCGAGCATGTCGGTGCGCACGCCCTGCGGGCAGATGGCGTGCACGTTGATCCCGCGGTGCCGGTAGGTCAGGGAGAGCCACTCGGCGAAGGCGTAGGCGCCGTGCTTGGTGACGCTGTAGGGGGCGGCGCCGATCATGGTGAGCAGTCCGGCGGCGGAGACGGTGGAGACGAACCGGCCCGACCCGCGCTCCAGCCAGCCCGGGATCAGCTCCTGGGCGGCGCGTACGTGCGCCATCACGTTGACGTCCCAGGCCAGCGCCCAGACGTCCTCCCCGGCGGACTCCGAGCCGCCTGAGCCGACGCCCGCGTTGGCGCAGTACACGTCGATGTCGGTGCCGAGTGCCTCGCGGGCGGCGGCCACGATGCGGGAGGCGTCGCCGGGTACGGCCACGGCGCCGATCTCGGCGGCGACGGCCTCGGCCCTGCTCGCGTCCAGGTCGTTGACCACGACCCGGGCGCCGGCTCCGGCGAACCGCCGGGCGAGCGCCGCCCCGATCCCGCCGCCCGCCCCGGTGACGACGACTCCGGCATCCTGCAAGGCTTCCACCATCGGTCTCCTTCGACGAGCGGCTCGGCTGGCGACGCCAGACTAACCGGTCGGTATGTACGAATGAAAGGGTGCGGACGGCGCCGTTCGCGGGCCCTGGGAGGGACACCGTGAGCCACGGGCGTCCGACGGCTTACGGCGGGCCCCGTCAGCACCTACCGTGCCGTGCATGCGCTTCACGAGACGAACTCTCCTGGCCGCAACCCCGGCCCTGGCCGCAACCGCCTCCGCCACCGCACCCGCTTCCGCCGCCGCCTCCGACTCCGTCGCCGGTGACGACCGGGGCCGTCGGCTCCGTACCGGTTTCGAACGGCTGGTCTCCGACGGGTACTCCGTCCTGGGCGGCCAACGCGTCGGCGTCGTCACCAACCCCACCGGCATCACCCGCACGGTCCGGCACATCGTCGACGTCATGCACGCCGACGACCGGGTGGACCTGACGGCGGTGTTCGGACCCGAGCACGGCTTCCGGGGCACCGCGCAGGCGGGCGGCTCGGAGGGCCGCTACGACGACCCGGCCACCGGTCTGCCCGTCTACGACACCTACCTCAAGAGCGGCCGGCCCCTCGCCGACATCTTCACCGCCTCCGGCGTGGACACGGTCGTCTTCGACATCCAGGACGCCGGCGCCCGCTTCTACACCTACATCTGGACGCTCTTCGACTGCATGGAGTCGGCGCAGCTCGCGGGCAAGCGGTTCGTGGTGCTGGACCGCCCCAACCCGGTCACCGGCCGGGCCGCCCAAGGGCCCGTGCTGCACAAGGAGTTCGCGACGTTCGTGGGCCGGCAGCCGATCTCCCAGGCGCACGGGATGACCGTCGCCGAGCTGGCCCTGCTGTTCAACGGGGAGTTCCTGACCGCCCCGGTCCCGCTGGAGACGGTGCGGATGTCCGGCTGGCGGCGCTCGGACTTCTACGACGCCTCCGGCCTGCCCTGGGTCCCGCCGAGCCCGAACATGCCGACGCCCGAGACGGCGCTGGTGTACTCGGGCACCTGTCTCTTCGAGGGCACCAACCTCTCCGAGGGCCGGGGCACCACCCGTCCCTTCGAACTCCTCGGCGCGGAGGGCGTCGACGGCCGCTGGGCCGCCGCCGCCAACGAACTCGGCCTGCCGGGCGTGCACTTCAGGGAGGCGTACTTCGCGCCGACCTTCTCGAAGTTCCAGGGGAAGACGGTCGGCGGGGTCCAGGTCCACGTCCACGACCGGGCCGCCTACGACCCGGTCCGCACCGGGATCGGGCTGCTGGTCACCGCCAAGCGGGCCTGGGACGGCTTCGCCTGGCGCCCGGACAACTGGATCGACAAGCTCACCGGCTCCACCCGGGTCCGTACCGCGATCGACGCGGGCGCGAGCACCGACGAGGTGGTGGCGGGCTGGCGGGAGGAACTCGCGGCGTTCCGCCGGATTCGAAAGGAATACCTGCTCTACGGATGACCCGCGGTGTATGGCCAACTCTGCCCCGTGGCGGGACGATACGACCGCATCGCACCGCCGCGGGGTACGAGGGGGCCGGTCATGGCGCGTCCGGAGATGAGCGTTTCGCCCTACTGGGAGCTGACCTTCGACGCGGACGGGGACCCCGAGGCCCGCTCCCGGGACCGGCTGCTCGCCGGGGTCGCCCAGCGGGGCGTACGTGATCTGCTGGTCTTCGCGCACGGCTGGAACAGCGACCGCTCCGGGGCGACCCGGCTCTACGACCGCTTCTTCGCCCCCGTACCCGGACTCGCCCCGACGGCCCGGCTCGGCTACGTGGGCGTGGTCTGGCCGTCGATGCGGTTCTCGGACGAGCCGATCCCCGACTTCCCGCGTGCGGTCGCCGCTCAGGCGCCGCCGCCTCCCGCGCTCGACAAGGACACCCGGCACGCACTGCTGGAGACGTTCCCCGGCCGGGCCACCGTCGTCGACCAGCTCGCCCGGCTGCTGGAGCAGCAGTCGTCCGAGGAGGCGGAGCTGGAGGAGTTCGGGCGGCTGGTGCGGGTGCTCGTGGAACTGGTGCCGCCGGGTCCGCAGGCGCTGTTCGCGGCGGACACCCTCTCCGAGGGCGTCCCGCAGGACGAGCCGCTCATCTTCCACGGGACGACGGGCGAGACCTGTGCGGAGTTCGCGCGGGCGCTGGCGCGGGTGCGCGCCGAACCGTCCTTCACACTCCCCAACCCCTGGGAGGGGGCGCACGAACTGCTGCGGCAGGCCACGTACTTCGCGATGAAGCGGCGGGCCGGAACCGTGGGCGAGCGTGGACTCGGGCGGGTGATCGGGCAGTTGGCGACGCGGGCGCCCCGGATGCGGGTGCATCTGGTCGGGCACAGCTTCGGCGGCCGACTGGTGTCGTTCGCGCTGCGGGGGCTGCCGCCGGGGGTGCGGACGGTGAAGTCGGTGACGCTGCTCCAAGGGGCCTTCTCGCACTACGCGTTCTCCGCCCGGCTGCCGCACGACCCGCGGGCGGGCGGGGTGCTCCAGGGCCAGCACAACCGGATCGACGGCCCGCTGGTCTGCTGCTTCTCCCGGCACGACGACGCGCTGGGCACGATCTATCCGCTGGCCTCCCGGACGGCGGGCCACGACCGGGAACTGCACGCCGGCCTCTCCGTCGGCCGGGCGCTGGGCGCCAAGTGGGGGGCGATGGGCTTCGACGGCGTGCAGGCGGTGCCCGGCACCCGCTCACTGAAGCTCGCCGACGCGCTGCGCGGGCCGCTACCGGGGACGGGGTGCGTGAACGTGGACGTGTCGGCGGTGGTCAGACGCGGGGGGCCTCCGGCGGGCGCGCACAGCGACATCGCGCACCCGGAACTGGCGCGGCTGGTGCTTGCGGCGGGCCGCGTGCACTGAACCGTGGCCGCCTGTGGGGGCGGCGCCGCTCGCGTGGGCGGCGCCGCCCGGCGGGCGCTGACGCCTGCGCGGGGTCGCGCCGCCCGGCTGAGCGACATCGCCCGCTGCTGGCGTCACAGCCTGCGTGACGGCACCGCCTGGCGGAGCGCCAACGCCTGCTCGGCGGAGCCGCCGAGCGGGTGCCAACACCTGCAGGGCAGGGCCGCCCGCCTTGGCGGCGCCACCTGCCTTGGCGGCAAAGCCAGTACGGCGGCACCGGCTGAGTGGCGAAACCGCCCGACTGAGCGCCGAACACCTGCATGGCGGAGCCA
>NZ_JBEPBM010000023.1:40585-134219 GCF_040299205.1 Streptomyces sp. NPDC000983
CGACCGAGCGGGGCGCTCGCCCGCGCGGCGCCGCGGCCGTGCAGGCGCCAACACCTGCAGGGCAGGGCCGCCCGCCTGGCGGCGCCACCTGCCTCGGCAGCAAAGCCAGTACAGCGGCACAGGCTGAGTGGCGAAACCGCCCGACTGAGCGCCGAACACCTGCATGGCGGAGCCACCGAGCGGGGCGCTCGCCCGCGCGGCGCCGCGGCCGTGCAGGCGCCAACACCTGCAGGGCAGGGCCGCCCGCCTGGCGGCGCCACCTGCCTCGGCGGCACCGGCTGCCTGCGGCACCGCCGAGCGGGCGCCAACACCTGCTGGCGATGCCATCTGGCGTGGGGCCAACTGCTTGGGCGGTGCCGCCCGCTTGGGCCGTACCGCCCGCTTGGGCCGTACCGCCCGGGGTCGCGTCATCGGTGTGCGGGGAACTCCACCACCTGTTGGTACGTCGGGCGGTTCTGCCAGGTGGTGCGGGGGTGATTGATGCCGCCCAGGGGGCGTTGGACGATCGAGTCGGCGCACCACTGGTCGCCCGCCGCGCAGCCCTCGTCGCCGGGGTAGACCTGGGCCGCGGTTCGGCCGGCCGCCTGTTTCAGGGTGCTGATGAGGGTGTCCCGGCAGGCGCTGAGGCTGCCGTCGCCGCAGTACTCGCGGGCCAGCGGCCCCTGGACGGGTTCGCCGAGCACCGACCGCAGGTCCTTGTCGACATAGCTCCACCAGCCGTACTGGAAGGCACTGCCGGCGTGGGCGCCGGTCGGTCCGTGCGCGGCGGAGGGGGTCTCGTCGACGGGCAGGTTGGCGGTGAGGGCGGTGAACAGCTCGCCGCCCAGGCCCGGTTGGAACTCGGCCTGCACCAGCAGCGGCCACCAGGCGTCCAGGACGCGGATCGCGTCGGCGTGCGCGTAGGTCTTGGAACCCGCCGAGGTCTCGGTGCGGCGGGAGCCCGCGGCAACCCACGCGGAGAGCTTGTCGGCGGCCGCCTTGGCGACCGTGTCGGTCACCGGTGTGCTGGTGACGACCTTGAGGAGGTCCGGCAGGACGTCCTCGGCCCGCAGGTCGGTGACGCCCGCCTCGGCCATCGCCTTGACCAGCGCGGCGCGGGTCACCCCGCCCTGGGCGACCAGCCGGCCCACCCGGTCGTCGAGGAGGTCGCCGCGGTGCACCGAGCCGTCGCCCCAGGGGGCGGTGGTGTAGCGGGACGCCTGCTTGTTGTTCCAGGAGATGTAGTAGTCCTGGTCGACGGAGTTGGGGTGCGCCGAGGACGGGGTGTAGGACGCGGTGTTCGCCGTCGGGTCCCAGTTCCGCCACTCGTACGCGGGCTGGGCCCACACCGGGAACTCGGCGTCGACGCCGGTGGCCCGGACCGGGTTGTCGCCGCTGTTGTAGTACGCGGTGTGCTCGGAGTCGGCGTAGAACCAGTTGAAGGTGAAGTTGATGTGCTCCACCGCCGTGCGGAAGGTCTCGGGCCCCTTCACGTGGTCCGGGTCGTTGAGCATCTGGAAGCCGATGATGGAGTCGGCCTCGTGCAGGTAGGACGAGCGCAGCGTGGTGTAGGCGACGCGTTTGCCGTCGACGGTGGCGCGGTGCGTGACGGGCCCGTACTTCGTCCGCCAGACCCGCATGGTGTACGAGCCGGCCGGGGTGTCGTCGGCGGTGGTCGGCTTCCAGGCGTTCTTCCGCTCGACCTGCTCCATCGCGGTGCAGGTGCCGCGGTGGAGGTAGTGGAAGTCGTCCCGGCACAGCTCGACGGCGTAGGTGTCGATGATGTCCTGGCCGGAGGTGGTGGCGCTCCAGGAGTAGTCCTGGCCGCGGCCGAGTTCGACGTACATGCTCAGTCCCGCGAAGGACGCGCCGCGGGCGCTGATGCCGGGGCCCTGGATCTCCTGGAGCAGCAGGAGCTGGGGGGCGAAGTAGCCGGTCTGCGGGCCGAAGACGGCGATGGGGTGGCCGCTCGCGGTGTGGTCGCCGCTGACCACGAGGGCGTTGGACATGCCCCGCCGGGCCGAGCTCACGGCCGAGCGGGTCGCGGCGGCGGAGGTCTCGGCGGCGGTGGAGGTCGCCGCGCTGCCGGTGCGGTCGTGCACGAGGGGTTCGGCGGTGACGGTGCCGGCGTCGGGCAGGGCGGTGCCCTGGGGGTTCGCGGGCTTCTCGGCGTAGGGGAAGCTCTGTCCGCGGACGGTGAGGGCGGCCTCGGGGTCGTCGCGCATCCGGAAGGACTCCCAGACGGCGGTGCCCTCGGCGACGCCGTACCGCTCCTGGGCGGCGAGCAGTGAGAGGGCGTTGTTGACCTCGCCGCCGCCCCCGGAGCCGAACAGGGCGCCGATGACGGAGGCCAGCGCGACCAGGTCGGTGGGTTTGAAGTGCTCGATGGTGCCCGCGTTGGTGATCGAGTCCTTGTGGCCGGTCAGGACGTACTCGCCGGGGTAGTAGCGGCCGCTGTCGGAGGCGTCGATGTAGGCGTTGATGCCGTCGACGTAGGCGTTGACGTCGGCGAGGGCGAGCTGGCCGCGGGCCCCGTTGTCGGCGGCGGCGCTGTCGATCTGGGCCTGGAGGTCGGCCTCGGTGTACGGCGCGTGACGCCAGAATTCCTGTTCGAGGCCCTGGTTGGCGGGGTCGCCGCCGGCGAAGGGGGTGAGCTGTCCGCGGCCGACGTGCCGGAAGACGTCCATGAGCCAGAGCCGGTCCTGGGCCGCCGCGTATCCGGCGCCGAACTCGGTGCCGTAGCGGGTGGTGCCCGTGATGTGCGGCACACCGGTCTTCTTGTCCCGGACGATGGTGACGTCGGTGCGGCCGGCCGGGCGGACGGTGGAGGCGACCTGGTCGGCGGGGACGCCGAAGGAGGCGTCGTTGAAGAAGGCGCCGAGGGTGGCGCTGGTGAGGGTGCGGTGGCCGGTGGCGAGCGCGGCATAGGGTCCGAGCTGGTCGGAGGCGTGTTCGGGCATGGTGCCGAAGGCCTGGTTGAGCAGGATCTGGGCCAGGGTGGCGTTGCCGTTCTCGCCCGGCGGCAGGATGTCGGAGCACTGTCCGCCGCAGTGGTCGGCGACCGCGACCACGGCGGTCTCCGCCTCCTGGGCGGCGACCGCTTGGGAAAGCGGTGACAAAAGACCGGCAATGAGCGCGCATACGGATGCCGTCTTCAGGAACCCGGGGAATGTGCCGGGAGTTCTCAGTCTGTCGAGCGCGGTGCGGGGGATGCGCCGTGGCATGGCAGCTCCTACCGACGGGGGTGGGCCGGACGTTACCGGCGGTATCCCCGGGATTGAAGATGAACATGCGTCAGCTTTCGGGGAGTTGGGAGCGGCGCGCGGCCGGGCCGAGGGGGTCCGCCGGAAATCGGAGGGAGCCGAATCGCGTGTCGATACGTCTACTCGGAGACGTCCGAACGACGACGCCGAAGTGACCGAAGTACAGGTGCAGGTGTGACGGAGGTGCAGGGCGATGGCCGGTTTCCGGAGTCTGGCGAGACAGGTGCGCGACCCGCGCAGCGATCTGGCGCTTCGGCGCTATTCGCTGCGCAAGTGCCTTGAGCGGTTCGCTCCTTACGGACACAGGGCGACCTGGGACCACCTCAGCTCCCGGGCGGGGTTCGGCCCCGAGGACCGCTCCCCGGACCCGGCGCGGCTCGTGGCCGCGTTGGACGAGCTGGAGGAGGCGCGTTCGGTCTGGCTGGCCTACGAGGCCGAGTTCGCCGGCCGCCGCAGGAAGGAGAAGCACGACGGGCTGCGCAGGCCCGGAAGTGTCGACGACTGGCACCGGCTGACCTGGGGCGGTTTCGGTGTGGCGTGGTGCGACGACCCGCGGGTTCATCCCCGTGAGCCGCTGGCCGAGGTGCTGCGCAGGCTGATCTCCGCGCTGGAGCGCGATCCGGGCGCCGCCTGCCCGGTGTGCGACGGGGAGCGGCTGACCTGGAGGTACGACCTGGCCCATGAGCCCTCCTCGGGTCCGGTCTGCGGGGACTGCGGCATCGTGGTGCCGCGTCCGGTGCTGACGCCGGAGGCGCTGGCGGCCGCCCGGCGCGAACGCCGGCTGCTGATGTCGGCCTGAGCGGTCCGAGCGATCCGAGCGATCCGCGAGGGGGGTGCGCACGGGGGGTGCGCAGGGGATGCCGCACCCCCGACCGGAGCGGCCGGTGCCCGGGGCCGCCGGTCCGCCTCGCCCCGCGGGCCCCATAGCAGGCGGAAATCCGGTCGTTCCAGCCGTTTGCCGCAAGGAGAGTGGGCGGCGATGAGACCCGGCTGACGAACGAACCAGGAGCCGCCGATGTCCACGCTGCGTGTCACCGCGGAAGTGCTGACCGTCCTCGAACACCCCAACGCCGACGCCCTCGAACTGGCCCAGGTGGGCCTGTACCGGGCGGTCGTGGCCAAGGGCGCCTACCGTACCGGCGAGGTCGCCGTGTACATCCCCGAGCAGTCCGTGCTGCCGGCCGCGCTGGTCGAGGAGCTGGGGCTGACCGGGCGGCTGGCGGGGAGCAACTCCGACCGGGTCAAGGCGGTCCGGCTGCGCGGGGAGCTGTCGCAGGGGATCGTGTGCCGGCCGGCCGCGCTGGCGGGGGTGGACCTGGTCCGGGCCGCCGCGGAGGGCACGGACTTCGCGGAGCGGCTGGGCATAGCCAAGTGGGTGCCGCCGGTACCGCCGACCATGTCGGGCGAGGTGGAGTCGGCGCCGGACCTTTTGCCGTGGACGGACATCGAGAACATCCAGCGGTACCCGGGGATCTTCGACGCGGGCGAGCCGGTGGTGCTGACCGAGAAACTGCACGGGTCGGCGTGCCTGCTGACGTACGTCGCGCCGGGGGACGACGGCACGGAGCGGGTGCACGTGTCCTCCAAGGGGTTCGGCGCGAAGTCCCTTGCGCTGAAGGAGGATCCGCGGAACCTGTACTGGCGTGCGGTGCGCGGGCACGGCGTCGCCGAGGTGGCGGCCGAGCTGGCCCGGCGCCTGGGCGCGCGGCGGGTCGGGATCTTCGGCGAGGTGTACGGGGCGGGCGTCCAGGACCTGACGTACGGCGCGGACGGCCGACGGGAGACCCTGGGGTACGCGGCGTTCGACGTCTCGGCGGAGATCGACGGCACGGTCCGCTGGCTGGACGCCGCCGAACTGATCGGGGACGCGCTGCCGTTGGCGCCCCGGCTGTACGAGGGTCCGTACGACAGCGAGCGGGTGCTGGAGATCGCGAGCGGCCGGGAGACGGTGTCGGGGCGGGAGCTGCACCTGCGCGAGGGCGTGGTGATCCGCGCGGCGAAGGAGCGGCACAGCACGGTCACCGGCGGCCGGGCCATCGCCAAGGCGGTCAGCCCCGCGTATCTGACCCGCAAGGGCGGCACCGAGTACGAGTGAGGCGGCCGGCGGCGGGGGCCCGGCCCCCGCCGCGGTCAGCGGGCCGGGCGGCGCTCCGCCAGCAGCCGGGAACCGGTGAGGTGTTCGCCGAAGACGTCGTCCGGGTTGGACAGCACACAGGTGTCCAGGGAGAGGCAGCCGCAGCCGATGCAGTCGGTCAGATGGTCGCGCAGCCGGTTCAGCTGGGTGATCCGCTCGTCGAGTTCGGCCCGCCACGCCTGGGACAGGCGTGCCCAGTCCTCGTGGGTGGGGGTGCGTTCCTCGGGGAGTTCGGCGAGCGCCTCGCGGATGGTGGCGAGGGGGATGCCCACGCGCTGGGCCGCGCGGATGAAGGCGACCCGGCGCAGGGTGTCCCGGCCGTAGCGGCGCTGGTTGCCGGCGGTGCGGCGGCTGCCGATCAGGCCCTTGGCCTCGTAGAAGTGCAGGGCGGAGACGGCGGCGCCGCTGCGTGCGGCGAGCTGGCCGACCGTGAGCTCGTGGATCTTCTCGGGAATCTGGGGCACCCCTGGGAGCCTACCCACCTCCGGCACGGCGCCGGATCCGTTGACAGACGCCCTCCCGGCCGACCATGCTAAGCAGTCGCTTAGACTTTTGGGAGGCCAGGGACATGGCAGAACCGAGGAGCTTCACCTCCGTCGACGACCTGAAGGCCGCGATCGGCGAGCAGCTGGGTCACACCGACTGGGTGGAGATCGACCAGAAGCGGATCGATCTGTTCGCGGAGGCGACCGGGGACCACCAGTGGATCCACGTCGACCCCGGGAAGGCCGCCGCCGGCCCCTTCGGGACGACCATCGCCCACGGGTACCTCACCCTGTCGCTGCTGCCCCTGTTCGGACCGCAGCTGATCCGGGTCGAGGGCGTGAAGATGGGCGTCAACTACGGCACCAACAAGGTCCGTTTCCCCGCCCCGGTCCCGGTCGGCTCACGGCTGCGCGCCACCGGCACGATCACCGGCGTGGACGACGTCACCGGCGGTGTGCAGGTGACGGTCGCGTTCACGGTGGAGCGCGAGGGCGGCGAGAAGCCGGTGTGCGTCGCCGAGTCGGTGGCGCGCTACTACCTGTAGGGCGGCCCTTCCGACGGATCTGCGCGGGAGAAGGGCCCCGGCCCTACTTCGCCCCGACCATCCGCAGCACGAGGTCGGCGTACAGTTCGCCGACCTCCTCGGGGGTCCAGGAGCCACGCACGTCGAACCAGCGGGCCACGTCCACGCAGAGCGAGAGCACGGCGAGGGTGGTGCCCTTGACGTCCGGCACGTCGAACTCGCCGGAGGCCACGCCGTCCTGGATGATCCCGCGGACCTCGGCGTCGGCCTGCCGGCGCAGTCCGACGATCTCCTCGCGGGCCTCGGGGCCGAGCGAGTCCAGCTCGTACTGGACCACACGGGCCGTCGTACGGCCGCCCGCGTGCCAGCGGACGAACGAGCTCACCGCGTCCGCGAGCCGGTCGGTGGCGCTGCCCTCGCGCCCCGACGCGGTGCGCAGGATGTCCACCGCCTTCTCGTGGCCGATCCGGCTGATGCGGTGGAGCAGCTCTTCCTTGGTCTTGTAGTGGATGTAGAGCGCGGCCGGGCTCATCCCGGCCCGGCCCGCGATGTCGCGGGTCGTGGTGGCGTGGTAGCCGCGCTCGGCGAAGGCCTCCACCGCGGCGACCAGCAGCCGCCTGGCAGCGTCGGGCGTGACCTCGCCCCACGCCGTCCCCTCGTCGCCGGCCGTCTCCTCCGCCGTACTCATCGCTCGTTCGCCCCTCTCGATGACAGGGTCACCACCATACCGCCGACGATGAGCGGGCGCTTAGCGCGTGTTCGCTCAGAGCTTCTCGTACGGGCCGTAGTGGCGGGCCGCGCCGTCCTGCCGGTCGCGGATGACCTTGGCGAGGGTGAAGGCGGAGGTGACGAGGTAGAGCACGGCTATACCGAGGAAGGCACGGACCCAGGGGTCGGCCTCTAGACGGTAGATGCCGATGGCGGTGGCCGCGATGGCGACGGCGAAGGAGGCGACGGCCTGGCCGTAGAAGGCGGCCGTGTTCTGTGGTTTGCCCGGTGTCTCACTCATGGGGACAAGGCTCGCCGGACGCGGCGCCCGGCACATCCGCGCACGTACTCAGTTCGGCTACTCAGAACGCGGAGACCCCCGTGAGCGCGCGGCCGATCACCAGCTTCTGGATCTGGCTCGTGCCCTCGTAGAGGGTCATCACCCGGGCGTCGCGCAGCAGCTTGCCCGCCGGGTACTCGTCGATGTAGCCGTAGCCGCCGAAGACCTGGAGGGCGTTGTTGGCGGCCCGGACGGCCGCTTCCGAGGCGAACAGCTTGGCTTTGGAGGACTCCACGGCGAACGGCAGGCCGCGGTCGATCAGGTCGGCGACCCGCCAGGTGAGCAGCCGGGCGGCGTCGACGTCGACGTCGATGTCGCTGATCAGCTCCTGCACCAGCTGGTGGTGGGCGATGGTCTTCCCGAACTGCTCGCGCTCCCCCGCGTACCGCACGGCCACGTCCAGCGCGGCCTGGGCCAGGCCCACACAGCCCGCCGCGACCGACATCCGGCCCTTGGCCAGCGCCGACATGGCGATCGAGAACCCCTTCCCCTCCTCGCCGAGCAGCGCCGAGGCGGGCACCCGCACGCCCTCCAGGACGAGTTCGGCGGTGGCCTGGCCGCGCAGGCCGAGCTTGCCGTGGACGGTCCTGCGGGTCAGGCCGGGGGTGTCGGTGGGCACCAGGAAGGCGGAGACGCCCTTGTGGCCGGGGGCGTCGGTGGAGCGGGCGAAGAGCAGCACGACATCGGCCCAGGTGCCGTTGGTGATGAACATCTTGGTGCCGTCGATGACGTAGTCGTCGCCGTCCCGCACGGCCCGGGTGGTGAGGTTGCCCGCGTCGGAGCCGGTGCCGGGCTCGGTCAGTCCGAAGCAGCCGACCAGTTCGCCGCCGGTCAGTCCCGGCAGCCAGCGCCGCTTCTGCTCCTCGCTCCCCCGGGCGGCGATCGTCTTGGCGACCAGGCCCAGGGAGACCGAGACGATGCCGCGCACCGAGGAGTCACCGCGCCCGAGTTCCTCGGTGACCAGGCAGTACGCGAGGTGGTCGCCGCCGGAGCCGCCGTACTCCTCGTCGACGGTCAGCCCGAGGAAGCCGACCTCGCCGAGCTTCTTGACGATGCCCCGGTCGACCTCCTCCGCGCGGTCCCAGGCGACGACGTGCGGGGCGATCTCGCGGGCCACGAAGTCCCGGGCCAGCCGCCGTACGGCGGTCTGCTCCTCGCTGAGCTCCAGGTTCATTCCGGGCCACCCCCCATTTAAATTAGCACTGCTAGTTTCCAGTCGCAGCCCTACTATGTGCGCCATGGCCCGACCGCGCAAGCCCCTGCTCAGCACCGACCGGATCGTGGACACGGCGCGGGTGCTCGTGGACGCGGAGGGCCTCGCGGCCGTCTCCACCCGGCGGCTCGCCGCGGAGCTGGGGGTGAGCGGGCCCTCGCTCTACAACCACTTCCGCACCAAGGACCAGATCCTGGAGGCGGTCGCCGACTCGGTGAGCGCGCAGGTCGACCTGTCGATGTTCGAGGACGGCCGCGACTGGCGCACCGCGCTGCACGACTGGGCGGTCTCCTACCGGGCGGCCCTGCGCGACCACCCGAACATCGTGCCGGTCCTCGCCCGCGGCCCCGGCCGCCGTCCGGCCGCGCTGCGGCTCGCGGACGCGGTGTACGGGGCGATGGTGGCGGCGGGCTGGCCCGCCGCGCAGGCCACCTCGATCGGCGCGTTGATGCGGTACTTCATCATGGGCTCCGCGCTGGGCTCGTTCGCGGGCGGATTCGTCGACGACGAGAGCGCCTACGACCCCGCCGACTACCCGCACCTGGGCCAGGCCCACCTGCTCGCCGAGCGGCAGGAGAAGATCGACGAGCGGGCCTTCGAGACCGGGCTCGCGGCGCTGCTGGACGGTCTGGAGCGGCAGTACGAGGCCCTCGACCGGGCGGTGTGACGCCGCCCCCGCCGGTCCCGCCCCCGGCGATTGTTCGGCCGGGGCCGAAGTGAGCGGGGCGCATCCTGGTGTCCATGACCGACCGCGATCCACGCGCACCCCACCTCGCCCGGTTCGCCGGGCTCATCGCCGACGAGACCCGGGCCGTCTGCCTGCTGGCGCTGCTCGACGGGCGGGCCCGGACCGCCGGTGAACTGGCCCGGCACGCCGGGGTCGCCGCGTCGACGCTCAGCGAGCACCTGGGCCGGCTCGTCTCGGGCGGACTGCTCGCCGAGGAGCGGCAGGGCCGGCACCGTTACGTCCGGCTCGCCGACGCCCGCGCCGCGCAACTGGTGGAGGACCTGGCCGCGCATGTGGCGCCCCGGGCCGCCGCACCGCCGCGGAACCTGCGGCAGGCCAGTGCCGGGGCGGCCATGGCGCGCGGGCGGACCTGCTACGACCATCTCGCCGGGCGGCTCGGGATCGCGGTGACCGACGCGTTCGCGGAGCTGGGGCTGCTGCGCCGGGACACCGGTTTCGCGCTCACCGACGAGGGCGTGTCGTGGTTCGCCGCCGCTGGAATCCCACTCGCCCGGGGCGGCCGGCGGCCGCTGGCGCGGGCCTGCCTGGACTGGACCGAGCGGCGGCCGCACCTGGGGGGCGTCGCCGGTGCCGCGGTGTGCGCGCACGCGCTGGAGGCCGGGTGGTGCGAACGGATCGGCTCCGAGCGGGCGGTCCGGGTCACGGAGGCCGGGGAGCGGGCGCTGTCCGAGCTGCTCGGCATCCCCGCCGGGTCCCTGCGGTGAGGTCCGAAATCCGCGAGCGCGTACGCCCGTCCCTGCCTACCCTCCGGAGCATGATGAACGTCTCCCCCGCCCGCCGTCCCGAACTCCTCGCCGCCGGTGCCGCCACGGTCACCGTCGTGCTGTGGGCCTCCGCGTTCGTCTCGATCCGCAGCGCGGGCGCCTCGTACGCGCCGGGCGCGCTGGCGCTCGGGCGGCTGCTCGCCGGGGCGCTGGTCCTCGGCGTCATCTGCGTCGTACGGCGGGAGGGGTGGCCGCCGCGGCCCGCGTGGCGCGGGATCGCCCTGTCCGGGGTGCTGTGGTTCGGGTTCTACATGGTGGCCCTGAACTGGGGCGAACAGCAGGTGGACGCCGGTACGGCGGCGCTGGTGGTGAACATCGGACCGATCCTGGTGGCGCTGCTCGGGGCCCGGCTGCTCGGTGACGCGATGCCGCCGCGGCTGCTGGCGGGCATGGCGGTGTCGTTCGCGGGCGCGGTGACGGTGGGTCTGTCGATGTCGGGCGGGGGCGGCTCCTCGCTGCTCGGTGTGGTGCTGTGCCTGCTGGCGGCGGTCGGGTACGCCGGGGGTGTCGTCGCGCAGAAGCCGGCGCTGGGCCACGCGAGCCCGCTCCAGGTGACGACGTTCGGGTGCCTGGTGGGCGCGGTGGCCTGTCTGCCGTTCGCTCCCCAACTGGTGCACGAGGTGGCCGTGGCGCCGGCGTCGGCGACGCTCAACATGCTGTACCTGGGCGTCTTCCCCACCGCACTGGCCTTCACGACCTGGGCGTACGCCCTGGCCCGGACGACCGCCAGCCGCATGGGCGCGACGACGTACGCGGTGCCGGCCCTGGTCGTCCTGATGTCCTGGCTGGCCCTCGGCGAGGTACCGGGGGCACTGACCCTGGCGGGCGGGGCCCTGTGCCTGCTGGGAGTGGCGGTGTCCCGGTCCCGCCCGTCGCCGGGGGCGGGCGGGGAGCGGGGGGCGGGGGGTGCGCTGGGTGAGGGTGCGGGTGGCGAGGACGCGGTGTGCGCGGAGGGTGCGGGGCTCGCGGGGGATGCGGGGCGGGCGGAGGGCGTGGGGCTCGCGGAGGGTGCGGAGCGGGCGGAGAGTGCGGGGCGGGCCCGGGGCGCCGTCGCGGGCCCGACGGCAGGCGCCGAGGCGGCGGCTTCGGGCGGCAACGGTACGGCGGACTGAAACTCCGCGCACGGGGCCGGCCGGGGGTTGTCGGGCGGGCCCGGGCCGCCGCGGCCGAGCCTGCGGCGGCGGTCGAGCGCCGCAACTGCCGGGGCGGAGGAGGGGCAGCAGCCGGGGCTGAGGGGTGGCGGTCCGAACGCCCGCGCGGGCTGGGCCGACCCGAGGCGTGGGGCAGGCCCGGGCAGCCGATACCAGGCCGACGGCAGCAGTCAGCCGGGCGGCAGAAGACCACACTCCCGCACAGGATGGGCCGACCCACGGTATCGGGCAGGCCCGGCCCCTGATATCGAGTCTGCGGCAGCAGCCGAGCCGACCGCAGCAGCGGGCACGGGCGGCAGCAGACCCAACTCCCGCTCAGGACGAGCCGACCTGCGGCGCCAGGCCGGCCCGGGGCGCCGATGCCGGGCCGGTGGCGGCAGTCGGCGCGAGACGGCGGGCCGAGGGGCTGCCGGAAGGCGCGGGGACAGAGGACTTGGCGCCGTGCGCGTACGGCGCCCTGCCTCGCGGGGGCGCGAATCGTGCCTGCGTACGCGCCACCCTTGCCGCGGCGACAAGCCTCCGTGCCCCTTCCGTCGCGGACCAGCCGACGCCGTACACCCTCCGTCCCCGACCGGCCGGTCCACGTACTCCGTCCGCCGACAGGCCCGCCCCCGTACGCCCTCCGACGCCGACAGGCCCGCCCCCGTACACCCCCCGTAGGAGGACGGCCGGCCCCGGTCAGAAGGTGACCAGTGCGCGGCCTCCCTTGCCTGCCAGCATGTTTTCGAAGGCGGCGGGGATGCCTTCCAGGGCGATGCGTTCCGTCACCAGCAGGTCCAGGTCCAGGCGGCCCTCGCGGACGTGTTCGGCGAGGAGCGGGATGTCGCGGGCGGGGTCGGAGTCGCCGTAGACGCAGCCCGTGAGGGTGCGGCCCCAGTGGAAGATCTCCAGGGCGTTGAAGGTGACCTGCTGGTCCTTGCCGCCGATGCCGACGACCGTGGTGCGGCCGCCGCGGCGGGTGGAGTCCCAGGCGGTGCGGATCGCGGAGGCCCGGCCCACGCACTCGATCGCCACGTCCACGCCCTGCTTGCCGGTCAGGGCGCGGATCTCGCGGGCGGTGGTCTCCGAGGCGACGACGTAGTCGGTGGCGCCGGCCGCGCGGGCCAGTTCCTCCTTCGCCGGGGAGACGTCCACCGCCACGATCCGCGAGGCGCCCGCGATCCGGGCCGACTGGAGGGCCGCGAGGCCCACCCCGCCGACGCCGTACACGGCGACCGTCTCACCGGCCCGCACCCGCGCCGAGTGGTGGACGGCGCCGTAGCCGGTCAGGACCGCGCAGCCGAGCAGGGCGGCCTCGGTGAGCGGGACGCCGTCGGGGGCGGGCAGGACGCAGGAGACGGGGACGACCGTCTCCTCGGCGAACGCGGCGACGTTCAGGCCGGGGTGCAGGGCGGTGCCGTCGTCGGCGCGGTGGGCGTGGACGCCGGCGGAGCCGTTGAGGGCGTTGACGCAGAGCCACACCTCGCCGAGTGAGCAGGGGTGGCAAGTTCCGCAGGAGGGAGCCCAGTTGAGGACGACCCGGGCGCCCGGGGCGAGGTCGGTGACGCCCTCGCCGACCGCGACCACGGTGCCCGCGCCCTCGTGGCCGAGGACGGCCGGGACGGGCAGTCGCATCGTGCCGTCGGACAGGGACAGGTCGGAGTGGCAGACCCCCGCCGCGGCGAGCCGGACCCTCACCCGGCCGGGGCCCGGTTCGGGCAGTTCGATCTCGGCGATCTCCAGCGGAGCACCCACGGCGGGCAGAACGGCGGCGCGAACCATCGGTGTGAACTCCTCTAGAACTGGAGGGACTTGGTCTGAAGGTATTCGGCGAGCCCGTGCGTGCCGAGCTCACGCCCGACGCCGGACTGCTTGTAGCCGCCGAACGGGGCGAGGGGGTTGAAGCGGCCGCCGTTGATGTCGACCTGGCCGGTCTCCATCCGCCGGGCGAAGGCGACCGCCTGGGCCTCCTCGGCCGCCCACACGGCTCCGGCCAGGCCGTACACGGTGCCGTTGGCGATGCGCAGGGCGTCGTCCTCGTCCTGGTAGCGCAGGATCGACAGGACCGGACCGAAGATCTCCTCCTGCGCGATCGTCATCTCGGGGGTGACGTCGGCGAAGACGGTGGGGCTGACGAAGTAGCCGTGCTCGCGCGGCGGTTCGGTGCCGCCCGCGACCAGCCGGGCGCCCTCGGCGACGCCCTTGTCGATGTAGCCGCGGACCCGGTCCCGCTGCCCGGCGTTGACCAGCGGCCCGATGCGCTCGGCGTACTTCGCGGCGGCCGCGGCGGCCAGTGCGACGGCCTCGTCGTAGTGGTCGGTGTGCACGAGCATCCGGGTCCAGGCACTGCACGTCTGGCCGGAGTTGGACATCACGTTGGCGACGCCGACGTTGACGGCCTTGGCGAGGTCGGCGCCGGGCAGGATGACGTTGGCGGACTTGCCGCCGAGCTCCAGGGCGACCTTCTTGACGGCGGCGCCGGCCGTCACGGCGATCTGCCGGCCGACGGCGGTGGAGCCGGTGAAGGAGACCAGGTCGACCCCGGGATGCTCGGCGAGCGCCTGGCCCGCCACCCGGCCGATCCCGGTGACCAGGTTGAGGACGCCGGCCGGGAACCCCGCCTCGTCGATGGCCTCGGCGAAGAGCTGGGCGGTCAGCGGGGTGTCCTCGGCGGGCTTCAGCACGACCGTGCAGCCCGCCGCGAGCGCGGGGGCGACCTTGGCGACGATCTGGTGGAGCGGGTAGTTCCAGGGGGTGATCGCGCCGACCACGCCGACCGGTTCGTGCAGGACGGTGGAGTTGCCGACCTTCTCCTCGAACGCGTGGGTGGCGGCGATCTCGGCGTACGAGGCCGCGACGGCGACCGGTACGGAGGCGTGGACGGCCTGCGAGAAGGCGAGCGGGGAGCCGAGTTCCGCGGTGACCGTGGCGGCGATCTCGTCCTTGCGGGCGGCCAGGACGTCCCGCAGCGCCGCGAGGCGTTCGGCGCGCGCCGCGGGCGGGGTCGCGGCCCAGCCCGCGAGGGCGCGGCGCGCGGCGCGTACGGCCGTGTCCACGTCCTCGGGGGTGCCGGCCGGGACCTGGGCGAGAAGCTGTTCGTCGGCCGGGTTCACGACGTCGATCGTGTCCCGGCCGACGGCGGGCCGCCAGGCTCCGTCGATGTAGAAGCCGCCGTGTGCCTTCATCGCGTTCCTTCCGGACGTCCTGCGGATGCGCGTGCGTGGACCCTTAAACTAGCGCCGTTAGTTTTCCGGCACCAGGCACTGTCCGCATGGCACAGCTCACCCCGCGCGGGAGTGGACCCGGAACACGGCGGCGGACTCAGAAGTCGACCGTGATCCGGTCGTCCACCCTCCCCACCGCCTCCTGGCCGAACTCCTCCTCGTAGGCCCGGCGGATCTCCTCGATGCCGCGGTCGCTCGCCGCCGCCTCGGCGACGGGATACAGCAGGATCAGTTCGTACGACCGTTCCTTCTCGATGGTGCCGTTCGCGTCCCGCCACTGACCGCGACCGCTCTGCACGGTGAGCCCGTCCGGGAAGGCCGGGGTGACCTCCTCGTCGACGAACTCCATGAACCGCCGGTCGCTGACGGCCGGTCCGCCGTCGGGGCGCTCGGTGCCGAACAGCAGCCGGGTCTCGATGTACGGCGCACCGCGCCGGGGGACGGCGGGCACGGAGCCGTCGTCGAAGGAGGCGTAGGCGGCCGGGGCGGCCACGGCGAGCAGGAGGGCGGCGGTGACCAGGGCGGCCCGTCCGCCGGTCGGCCGTGGGGGCGTGAGTTGCTTCATGCCCCACGCCCTACCGTCCCTACTCCTCCAGGTTCGGCAGCCGCGCCGGTGCCGGGCAGATCCGTTCGCCGTGCTGGTCGAAGACGAACAGGTGGGCGATGTCGACGAGGAGCGGCACCTGCATGCCCGGCCGGAGGTCGATGTCGGGCGTGGTGCGGACGATGAGGTCGCCGGGGAGCCGGCCCTCGGGCGGCACCGGGTCGGACACGGGGGGCGCGTCGGCGTCGGCCGGTTCGGCGGGGTCCTCCAGGACGACGACCGGCCCGGCCCGCAGGGCGCCCGCCCGCTCCCGGATCCGCTCCAGGACCGTCGCGCCCTGGCGTCCGCGGCGCCGGGCCCGGCCCGTCGGCCGGGGCGCCTCCAGCTCGGGCACGACGGCGGGCCGGGAGCCGGTGTTGAAGTGGACGAGGACCTCGTGGCCCTGGAACTCGACATGCTCCACCAGGCCGGTGATCAGTACCTCGCCGGGCCGCGCGTTGGCCGGTTTGGCGATCCGCACGGACTCCGAGCGCAGGCCCACGATGACCTCGCGGCCCTGCTGGACCCGGAGCAACTGGTGGTCGAGGGAGAGCGGTTCGGGCAGCCGCAGATACTGCTTGCCGAGGCTGATGGTCATCGCGCCGTCCAGCGGGGCGCGGACCACTCCGCGCAGCAGGTTGATGCGCGGGACGCCGATGAAGGCGGCGACGAAGACGTTGTGGGGCAGGGCGTAGACCTCGCGCGGGGTGCCGACCTGCTGGAGCACCCCGCCGCGCAGCACGGCGACCCGGTCGCCGAGCGACATCGCCTCGGACTGGTCGTGGGTGACGTAGACGGTGGTGACGCCCAACTCCCGGGTGAGCTTGGTGATTTCCGCCCGCAGGTGGTTGCGGAGCTTGGCGTCGAGGTTGGAGAGCGGCTCGTCCATCAGGAAGGCGGAGGGGTGGCGGGCGATGGCCCGGCCCATGGCGACGCGCTGGCGTTCGCCGCCGGAGAGGTGGGCGGGCAGCCGGTCGAGCAGTTCCTCGATGCCCAGCATCCGCGCGGTGGCGTCCACCCGGGGGCGGGGGTCCTCGCCGGGGGCCTCGATGCGCAGCGGGAAGCCGATGTTGTCGCGGCTGGTCATGCTCGGGTACAGGGCGAAGTTCTGGAAGACCATCGCCATGTCCCGGCCGGAGGGCGGCAGGTCGTTGGCGTACTCCCCGTCGAGCCGCAGTTCGCCCGCGTCGATATCCTCCAGCCCGGCGATCATGCGCAGTACCGTCGACTTGCCGCAGCCCGAGGGGCCGAGGAGGACGAGGAACTCCCCGGGTTCGACGTCCAACGAGAGCCGTTCCACGACCCGGACGCCCTTGGTGTAACTCTTGCTCACGTCGTGCAGAGATATGGCGCGTGTCATGAGGGGTGCCCCCGGGGGCTACGTCGGCGGCCCTGTGCTCCGCGGCTGGACACCCCGTGCGGGTCGCACGGGGCCTGTGAGTCACGGAAGTTAACGGAATGTGCGCGGGCGGGGGAAGAGAATTGGCGGGATCCGGCGCCGGCTTTCAATAACTGAGAAAGCGGATGCCCAAATTCAGTGCCGGGAGCGGCGGCGGGGACGGCCGGGAGTGGTGCCGGGGCGGGTAGATGCCCCCGTATGGGCCTGGTTGCCGCCCGGCGGGAGGGCAAGCCCCTCCGCAAGGGATCGGCCATGCCGGAACGTCGCCAACCGTGCACCCGGGCCGGGCCCGTACGGCCTTCGGAAGCCGCCTTCGCCAGCCGCTCTCAGCCCTCGCCCTCAGCCCTCGCCCTCGGCCCCGCCCTCAGTCCCGTCGTCAGCCCCCGCCCTCAGCCCCCGCCCTCAGCCGCCGCGCCGTGCCTTCGCGCGGGCCCGGTCCGAGTGGCCGGAGTCGGCGTCCGGGTCGCTCGCCGGCGGCTTCGACGGGGAGCGCAGGGCCACGCCCGCCGAGGCCAGGAGCAGCGCGCCCAGCATCACGAAGGGCGCCGCCACCCCCGCCACGCCGGCGACCAGGCCCGCCGTGGCGGGGGCCGCGACCTGGCCGAGGCGGTTGCCGGTGAGCCTGAGAGCGAGCGCGGTGGAGCGGGCGCCGTCGGGGGCGGCCTGGACGACCGTCGTCATGGACAGCGGCTGGCCGACGCCGAGGCAGAAGCCGAGCAGCGCCATCACCACGGCCAGCGCCCACACCGGCACCGGCACCGCGACCGCGGCGCACAGCACGGCCGCCAGCAGACAGGTGACGGTCAGCAGGGCGGGGCGGCTGAGCAGCCGCAGCAGCGGGGTGAGCACCAGACGGCAGGCGATGGTCGCCGCCGCCCGCAGGCTGAGCAGCAGTCCGACCATCGACGGCGCGATGCCCCGGTGTTCGCCGACCACCGGCAGATAGGCGGTGAGGACGTCGGTCGCGGAGAGCACGGAGAGGCTGATGAGCATGCCCGCGGGTACGCCCCGGGTGCGCAGGATCCGGTGCACGGGGACCCGGTCGCCGTGCCCGATGCGGGACCCCGGCGTCGTACGGCGGTCCTCGATGCGCCACAGCGAGGTGAACGCGACCGCGGCGCCGCCGCCCGCGGCGATCAGGGCGAGCGCGCTGGTGCCCGCCATGTCGTGGCCGCCGATCAGCGCGCCGGCCGCGACCGGGCCGATGAGCTGGCCGAGCGAGGCGCCGATGGTGAAGTGCCCGAAGTTGCGGTCCTGTTCGTGCGGGGCGGACTGGCGGGCGACGAGGGACTGGGCGCCGATGACGAAGGAGAGGTGGCCGAGCCCCATCACCCCGCTCCACAGGGCCATCGTCCACAGCGACCCGGCGAGGCCGCTCAGCGCGCAGCCGCCGGAGATCAGGATGACACCGGCCGGCAGCAGGGGCGCGCACCGGCCGTGGTCGGTACGGCGGCCGAGGGGGACCGCGGCGAAGAGCGGGAGCAGCGCGTAGACACCGGCGATGACACCGACCGCCCGCTCGTCGGCGCCGAGCGCGAGGGCCCGGTAGGAGACGGCGGGCCGGGCCATCGACACCGCCGCCTGCGCGAAGCTGAAGGCGATGACGAGGCGGAGCAGCCAGCCGCGGTTCCTGCCGGGCGCCATGTACGAACTCCTGTGTGGGGAAGGCCGGTTGGTTGCGGGCGGTCAGATGATGCCGAAGACGAGGCCCGCCGCGAGGATGACCAGGCAGGTGAGGGCGGCCCACTTCACCACGAACCGGGTGTGGTCGCCGAACTCGACCCTGGCCATGCCGACCAGGACGTACACGGCCGGGACGAGCGGGCTCGACATGTGCAGCGGCTGTCCGACGAGGGAGGCGCGGGCCATCTCCAGCGGCGAGACGCCGTGCGCGGCACCGGCCTCGGCGAGGACCGGCAGGACGCCGAAGTAGAAGCCGTCGTTGGACATGAAGTAGGTGAGCGGCAGGCTCAGCAGGCCGGTGACCAGGGCCATGTGCGGGCCCATGCCCTCGGGGACGACGTCGACCATCCACTTGGCCATGCTGTCGACCATGCCGGTGCCCTGGAGGACGCCGGTGAAGACGGCGGCGGCGAAGACCATCCCGGAGACGTTGAGGACGTTGTCGGCGTGGGCGGCGAGCCGCGCCTTCTGGTCGGGGATGCGGGGGTAGTTGACGGAGAGCGCGAGGGCGGCGCCGAGCAGGAACAGCACCGGGATCGGCAGCCACTCCATGATCATGGCGGTCAGCAGGGAGACGGTGAGCAGCGCGTTGAACCAGTAGAGCTTCGGGCGCAGGGTCTCGCGGTCGGGGTCGAGGCCCTGGAAGTCGTCGTCGGCGTCGTCGTCGGCGACGCCCGTGGCGTGGGTGCCCTTGGCGTGGGTGCCCTTGGCGTGGGTGCCCTCGGCGTCGGTACCGGAGCCGGAGCCGTCGGCCGCCCTGGTCCCGGCGGTCGAGCCGCCGGCGCCGACCAGGACCGTCTCCGCCTCCTGGGGCTCCAGCGCCTCGTCCAGGGAGAGCGTGCCGAGCCGCTTGCGCTCGCGCAGGCCGAGCACGTACGACAGGACGATCACGAAGAGCAGGCCGACGGCGAGGGCCGGGATCATCGGGACGAAGATGTCGCTGGCGTCGAGCTTCAGGGCGGTGGCGGCGCGGGCGGTGGGGCCGCCCCAGGGCAGGGTGTTCATCACGCCGTTGGCCATGGCCGCGACACCGGTGAGCACGACCAGGCTCATCTTCAGCCGCTTGTAGAGCGGATACATCGCCGAGACGGTGATCATGAAGGTGGTGGAGCCGTCGCCGTCGAGGGAGACGATCGCCGCGAGGACGGCCGTGCCGACGACGATCCGCAGCGGGTCCGCCTTGGCGAACTTCAGGATCCCGCGCACGATCGGGTCGAAGAGCCCGACGTCGATCATCACACCGAAGTAGACGATCGCGAACATGAGCATCGCCGCGGTGGGGGCGAGGCTGGTGACGCCCTCGATGACGTAGTCACCGAGGTGGGCGCCCTTCCCGACGAACACGCAGAACAGTGCCGGGATCAGCACGAGCGCCGCGATCGGCGACATCTTCTTCATCATGATCAGGACCAGGAAGGTCGCGATCATGGCGAAGCCGAGGATGGTCAGCATGAGTGGATACCTAACGTTCGCCCTTGAACATCCCACCAGGGCCGGCGGTGCGACGACGTTAGGTCTCTTCAACTCGCGTTAACAAGACGTTGACATGCGAGCAATAAGCGCAAAACTCCAGGTCAGAGCTTTGCTCAGGTCAGCGCGGTGAGCTGGACGGGGAACGCGTTGAGTACGGCGTTGCCCGACAGGGGGTCGAGCAGGGTGCCGTCGAGGAGCTGGTTGACGTTGACTCCGGGGTCCTTCGCGGCATGGGCCGTCCGGGTGCCGGGCCGGTCGTGCCCCCAGCCGTGCGGCAGGCTGACGACGCCGGGGCGTACGGCGTCGGTGACCTCGGCGGGCGCGGTGACCTCTCCCCCGGCGCCCTTCAGCCGTACCGCGGCGCCGTCGCGCACGCCGAGGCGTTCGGCGTCCTCGGGGTGGATGTGGACCGTGCACCGGTTGGTGCCGCCGGTGAGCGCGGGGACGTTGTGCAGCCAGCTGTTGTTGGAGCGCAGATGGCGGCGGCCGACGAGGACGAGCCCCTCCGGCCGCTCCCGCAGGGCCTCCTTGAGGCGCGGGAGGTCGGCGGCGATCGGCTCCGGGAGCAGTTCGACCTTTCCGCTGCGGGTCTTCAGCGGCTGGGGCAGCCGGGGTGCCAGCGGTCCGAGGTCGATGCCGTGCGGATGCGCGAGCAGCCTCTCCAGCGTCAGCCCGTCGGGCCGTACGCCGAAGCCGTCGCCGTAGGGGCCGAGGCGGAGCATGAGGTCGAGCCGCCGCTCGGGGCCGGTGTCGCCGGTGAGCAGCGCGGCGAGTTCGCCCGCCTCCCGGCCGTGGACCGGGGAGTGCGGTTCCCTGACGGCCTTGCCGAGGGTCCGGCCGACGACCGTCTCGTCGACGGCGGCGGGGTCGGCGCCGTGCATGCCGCTCGCGGCGAGCACCAGCCGGGCCATGATCTCGGTCTCGGCCATCCGGCCGGGCTCCAGGGGGACGGCGGCACGGCTGTAGCGGACCTGGTTGCGCACGGCGAGGGTGTTGAAGGCGAAGTCGTGGTGCGGGCTCTGGCCGGGCGGGGGCGGCGGCAGCACGACGGTCGCGTGGCGCGAGGTCTCGTTGAGGTACGGGTCGACGCTGACCATGAAGTCCAGGGAGGCCAGCGCCCGGTCGAGGCGGTCGCCGTCGGGCGCGGAGAGCACCGGGTTGGCACCGACGGCGATCAGCGCCCGGATCGGCTCGCCCTCCTCGGTGGCGGTGTCGATCTCCTCGGCGAGGCTCGACAGGGGCAGTTCGCCCTTGGCCTCGGGGTGCCGGCTGACCCGGGAGTGCCAGCGGCCGAGCGCGAAGCCGTGGCTGGGACCGGCGGGCCGGGGTGTGCGGTCGGTGGCGGCCTGCGGGAAGAGGGCGCCGCCGGGGCGGTCGAGGTTGCCGGTGAGGATGTTGAGGACGTCCACCAGCCAGTTGGCCAGGGTGCCGTGGGAGACGGTGGAGCTGCCGACGCGGCCGTAGACGGCGGCGGTGGGTGCGGCGGCGAGTTCACGGGCGAGGGCGCGGATCGTACCGGCGTCGACGTCGCAGGCGGCGGCGACGGCCTCGGGAGTGAAGTCCCTCACGGCTTCCCGGAGTTCCTCGATCCCTTGGAGGTGCGGGGCCAGCTCACCCGGGTCGACGAGCCCTTCCTCGAAGAGGACGGCGGTCATCGCGGCGAGGAGCAGCGCGTCGGTGCCGGGGCGGACGGCGATGTGCCGGTCGGCGAGGCGGGCGGTGCGGGTGCGGCGCGGGTCGATGACGGTCAGCGTGCCGCCGCGGGCGCGGAGGGCCTTGAGCCGGCCGGGGAAGTCGGGGGCGGTGCAGAGACTGCCGTTGGACTCCAGGGGGTTGGCGCCGATGAGGAGCAGATGGTCGGTGCGGTCGAGGTCGGGCACCGGGATGGCGTTGGCGTCGCCGAAGAGCAGCCCGCTCGACACGTGCTTGGGCATCTGGTCGACCGTGGACGCGGTGAACAGGCTGTGCGTGCCGAGCGCGGCGATCAGCAGGGGCGGGTAGAGAGCGCCGGCCATGGTGTGCACGTTGGGGTTGCCGAGGACGATCCCCACGGCGTGCGGCCCCGACCGCTCGACGACGGTCCGTATCCCGGCGGCGACGGCGTCGAACGCCTCCTCCCAGGTGGCCTCGCGCAGTACGCCGTCCTCCCGGACGAGGGGTGTGCGCAGCCGGTCGGGGTCGCCGTCGACGGCCCCGAAGGAGGCGCCCTTGGGGCAGATGAACCCCTTGCTGAACACGTCGTCGCGGTCCCCGCGGGCGCCGGTGACGCGGCTCCCCTCGACGGTGAGCGTCAGGCCGCAGGTGGCCTCGCACAGGGGGCAGATGCGCAGAGCGGTGCGGGACACGGGTCCTCCCGGGGGCGGCGATGCCTGACGCGAGTGAGCATACCGACCGGTATGCATGGTGGCGAGGGGTCAGGGCCGGTCGAAGAGAATCAGCCCGTTGCGGGTGCCGACGACCGGTTCACCGCCGGGAGCCGTGGTGAGCGCGGTGCAGGACGAGGGCAGCTCCGGTCGGCGGCGGACGGCGCCGTCGCGCGCGCCGAGGACGACCGGGGTCGTTCCGTCGGCCACGGCAACGGGCCGCCGTCCGGGAGGCGTTCAGTCCAGGACCCGCGCGAGATAGGCGCGCAGCAGTTCCCGGGTCTCCTCGATGATGCGGGCATCACCCTCGGGGTCGACCCGGAAGGCCAGGTGGACCAGGGTGTCGGCGGTCTCCACGGCGACGAGGAAGACACGGCGCAGGTCGTCGTCGGGGGTGCGGCCGATGGGGCCGGCGAGGAGGTCGGTGAGGCGGTCGGCGACCCGGTGGTTGGGCTCGGAACGGCGGGCGCCGACGGGTATCTGGTTGCCGAAGTCGACGAGCGAGAAGCCGGGCGCGGTCCGCTTCATCAGCAGGTACTCGTCGAGGACGGCGTCCATGGCGGTCCGCCAGTCCCCCACCGGGCCGCCCGCGAGGCGTTCGGAGACGCGCTCGGCGTAGCGGTCGAGATTGCGCTGGGCGAGGGCGTCGGCCATCTGGCGTTTGTTGCCGAAGAAGCGGTAGACCGAGCCGATGGGCACCTCGGCCCGCTGGGCCACGGCACGGGTACTCAGCGCCTCGTAGCCGACCTCGTCGAGGAGGGTGGCGCAGGCGTCGAGGATCCGGGTGAGGCGTTCGGCACTGCGCCGCTGTACGGGCGCACGACGGAGCGGGGTCGCGTGGGGCACGGTCTTCATGATGCCTTTCCGGCGCTGTGCGGTGAACCTTGCCCTTCTGTACGCGCTCCGGTGGCCTGCGCACTCATCGTCTCCGCACGCGCCCCGGCGGGCCGTGCGCTCCTCGTCTGCGGACGCGGCCCGGTGGCCCGTGCGCTCGTCGTCTCGGTACGCGCCCCGGCGGCCCCGGAGCTCGTCGTCGGGCTCGCCTTCGACGCCGTGATGTCCGCGGTGCTCTCCACGGGCTTGCCGTCCACCGCCCACACCGTGCCGTCGTCGGCGTAGAGGCGGGCGGTGACGTGGTGGGTGCCGCGTGGGACCAGGGACCCCGGGAGGTGGTGCTCGGGGCCGGTCAGTGTGGCGATCAGGCGGCCGTCGAGGTAGAGGCGGGCCTGACCCCGGCCGGCCACCGCCTTCGCCTCGGCGTCCGGGGGCGAGAACCGGAAGCCGGTCACCGTGAGCCGTACGTCCCAGCTGTCGCCGGAGTCGGGCTGCACCTCCACGCGCACCCCGGGCGCGTCCTCCCGGTCGACCTCGCGCAGCACCCCGCCCGCCTCGTCGGTGTCCTCCAGCAGCTCACCGACGGCGGAGGAGGAAGAGTTTCCGTTCCCCTGTTCGCGGGCGTCACTGGTGCCGCAGCCCGCGGCTCCGGCCATCAGCAGGACACAGAGCGCGAGCGCGGCGAACGGGCCCCGTTTCCACGACATGCCGGGGAGCGTAGAACACAGGTCCGACACAGGGATCCCCCTGAGGGCTGGTTCAGATCGTCCGCAATGAGGAGATCCAGCTTCGCGCACGTACCCCCCTTGCGCCCGCCGGAGCGCAATCCTACGGTGATACATAGGATTCCGAGGCAAGGGAGCGATCATGAGCGGGGAAGCGCGGAAGGCCGCGGAGGGGCTGGACCATCTCCACGGCTTCGGCAACGAGCACAGCTCCGAGGCGGTGCCCGGCGCCCTTCCCGAGGGCCGCAACTCGCCCCAGCGCGCCCCCCTCGGGCTGTACGCGGAGCAGCTCAGCGGCTCCGCCTTCACCGAGCCGCGCGCCCACAACCTCCGCTCCTGGCTGTACCGGATCCGCCCGTCGGCGGCCCACCCGGCGTTCACCCGCACCTACAACGGCACCCTGCGCTCCGCGCCCTTCACGGAGTCGGTGCCCGACCCCAACCGGCTGCGCTGGAACCCGCTGCCGAAGCCCGCGGAGGGCACCGACTTCCTGGCCGGCCTGTGGACGCTCGGCGGTAACGGCGACGCCACGCAGCGCGCCGGTATGGCCGTGCACCTCTACCACGCCGACGCCTCCATGGACCGGGTGTTCAGCGACGCCGACGGGGAGCTGCTGATCGTCCCGGAGCGCGGCGGGCTGCTGCTGCGCACCGAGTTCGGCCTGCTGCACGCCGAGCCGGGCCATGTCGCCCTGATCCCGCGCGGGGTCCGCTTCCGGGTGGAGCTGCTCGACGACAGCGCCCGGGGGTACGTCTGCGAGAACTACGGCGCGCCCTTCCGACTGCCCGACCTCGGCCCGATCGGCGCCAACGGCCTCGCCAACGCACGGGACTTCAAGGCACCGGTCGCCGCGTACGAGGACGTGGAGGGCCCGGTGGAGGTGGTCAACAAGTTCGGCGGCAACCTCTGGTCGGCGACGTACGACCACTCGCCGCTGGACGTGGTCGCCTGGCACGGCAACTACGTGCCGTACGTGTACGACCTGCGCCGCTTCAATGTGATCGGCTCGATCTCCTACGACCACCCGGACCCGTCGATCTTCACGGTGCTGACCTCGCCGTCCGACACCCCGGGGCTCGCGGGCGTCGACTTCGTGGTGTTCGCGCCGCGCTGGCTGGTGGGCGAGGACACCTTCCGGCCGCCGTACTTCCACCGCAATGTGATGAGCGAGTACATGGGCCTGATCGAGGGCGCCTACGACGCGAAGGCGGAGGGTTTCGTGCCGGGCGGGGGCTCGCTGCACAACATGATGTCGGCGCACGGTCCGGACCGGGAGACCTTCGACCGGGCCAGCGCGGCCGAGCTGAAGCCGCAGAAGATCGACGACGGGCTGGCGTTCATGTTCGAGACCCGGTGGCCGGTGACGCTCACCGCGCACGCGGCGGGCTCGGAAGAGCTCCAGCCGCACTACGACGACGTGTGGCAGGGCCTCGAACGCCACTTCCGCCCCTTGCACTGATCAACTCCTGCCGGTACGGATGGCCCCGTGACCTCCTTCGCCCCGGACTCCATCGTCCTCAACCGCAAACTGCCGCTGTGGTACCAGGTGTCGCAGTCGCTGCGTGCCTCGATACTCGGCCGCAGGCCCCAGGACCCGCTGCGGCTGCCCACCGAGGAGCAGTTGGCCGGGCACTACGGCGTGAGCGTGCTGACGATGCGGCAGGCGCTGAAGGAGCTGGAGGACGAGGGGCTGATCACCCGCCACCGGCGGCGGGGCACGTTCATCGAGCCGCATGTGCGGCGCGGCGCCCCGGTGCGGCTGCTGGGCTCGGTGGACGCGATCGTGGCCCAGCAGTCGGGAATGTCGACCCGGCTGCTGGACCGGGGCCGGGGGCCGGTGCCGGCGGAACTGGCCGAGTACTTCCCGGACCTGGAGGAGGTGGGCACGTACCACCGGCTGCGCTGCGACGAGAAGACGGGCGAGCCGACCAACCACGCCCGCAACTACGTGCGTCCGGAGCTGGCCGCGCGGGTCGATCCGGCGGATCTGGCGCGGTGGCCGATGACGAAGGTGCTGCGGGACGCCGTCGGCGCGGACATCAGCCGCATCACGGACACGGTGGAGGCGCGGCTGGCGGACCCGGAGACGGCCCGGCTGCTGGAAGTGCCCCTGCTGAGCCCGATCCTGCACTACACGGGCGTCACCTACGACTCCGACGGCCGCGCCCTGGACGTGGCCGTCATCCACTACCGGGGGGACCGCTTCTCCTTCACGGTCACCCTCGACGCGACGTAGGGCCGGGCCGAGGGAACGGGCACGTCGTACGATGCCCAGCGTGACGCACGACGACGCGCCGCCGCTGGCGGACCTCATGCCGTGGTCCGTCGCACCGCTCCGGCTCGGCCGGGGCTGGCCGGCGGGCCCCGATCCGGTTTCCCTCAAGGCCCGTTGGGACGCCTTCGTGAAGGCCGAGGGCCCGCACCGCGAGGCGCTGCTGGAGCCGACCCGCTCGCGCACCCTGCACTCGGCGGTGCCGCAGCTGCCGGGCCGCGGCGGCGGTACGGAGAAGCTGGCCCGCGCGGTGGGGCCGTGCCCGGAGCCGGTGCGGGTGCTGCACGCCCCCTTCGACGAGCAGTGGCTGATCCCCGACCACCGGCTGATCGACTCGGCGCGCCCGGAGCTGTGGCGGGTGGCGGACGCCCACCAGACGTTCCTGGTCGAGACGCCCGACCGGCTGGTCGCCAGTTCCCGGCTGCCCCTGCTGCGCCCCGGCCGGGTCCGCCCCCTGTACCGGCGCCCCGGCGGCACGGAGCCGAACCTGGCCCCGGGCCTGCTCGACCACCTCGCCCGGCGGCTGGGCCGGACACCCACCCCCGAGGACCTCCTCGCCTGGACCCTGGCGGCGGCCCGCCCCGACCTGACGGTGCCCCTCACCGCGGACCCCGGGCAGTGGGCGGCCGGAGTGGAGCTGGGGCACCGCGTCCTGTGGCTGATGCGCCGGGACGGCGAGCGCCCCAAGCTGCCCGGCGGCCGGCGCCCCTACGTCCGCGCTCCGCTGCCCGGTCGCCCCTCGGGCCTGTACTACGACCGCGAGGAGGAGACCCTGCACCTCGACGAGGGCCGCCTCTCGCCGGTCCCGCCCGGGGCCTGGGACTACGAGGTGGACGGCGTCCGCGTCCTGGAGCGCTGGTTCACCGCCCGCGCCGACGGTACGGCGGAGCCCGGCACCCTCGCGGCGCTGGGCCCGCGGACCTGGCCGCAGACCTGGACCTCCGAACTCCTCGAACTGATCACGGTCCTGGCCCTGCTCGCCGAACTCCGGCCCCTGCTCGAAGGGTTCACGGTCACCGCTCCGGTCACGGCGACGGAGCTGCGCGAGGCGGGAGTTCTCCCGGTACCGGACGCGGCCCGCAGACCGGCCTCGGTCCTGGACCACCAGGAGGAGGGCCCGGAGGGGCAGTTCACCCTGCTGTGAACGACGACGGCGCCCCGGAGCGGCGGACAGCCACGGTCACCGCGAACCCGGCCGGACCTGCTGGCCCCGCCGGACCCCGTCGGCCGACCGGACCCACCGGCCACCCGGCCACCCCGCCGTGCATGACAAACCCGTCACGCAGAGGTCATGATCGGCCGCATGGAACCGCAGCCCCCGCCGCTCGCCGGCATCACCGTCGTCGCCGTCGAACAGGCCGTCGCGGCGCCCTTCGCCACCCGGCAGCTCGCCGATCTCGGCGCCCGGGTGATCAAGGTCGAGCGGATCGACGGCGGTGACTTCGCGCGCGGCTACGACACCGCGGCCTCGGGCCTCGCCTCGCACTTCGTGTGGTGCAACCGCGGCAAGGAGTCGATCGCGCTGGACCTGAAGGACCCGCGTGGCCTGGACGTCGTACGGCGGCTCGCCGGGCAGGCCGACGTCTTCGTGCAGAACCTCGCCCAGGGCGCCGCCGCCCGGCTCGGCCTGGACGCGGCCACGCTGTGCGCCGCGCACCCGCGGCTGGTCGCCGTCGACATCTCCGGCTACGGCGCGGGCGGCCCGTACGCGGACAAGCGGGCCTACGACATGCTCGTGCAGTGCGAGGCGGGGCTGGTGTCGGTGACCGGGACGCCGGAGCAGCCGGTGAAGGCGGGAATCCCGGCGGCGGACATCGCGGCGGCCATGTACGCCTTCTCGGGCGTGCTCGCCGCGCTGGTGCGCAGGGGCGTGACCGGGCGGGGCGGGCCGGTGGAGGTGTCGATGCTGGAGTCGCTGGCGGAGTGGATGGGGCATCCGCTGCACCACACGATGCACGGGGGCACGGCACCGGCGCGCACGGGTCTCGCGCACGCCGTCATCGCCCCCTACGACGCCTATCCGACGGCGGACGGCGGCCGGGTGCTGCTGTCGGTGCAGAACGACCGCGAGTGGCGGCGGCTGGCCGAACAGGTGCTTGGGCGGCCGGAGTTGGGGGTGGAACCGGAGTACGCGACCAACGCGGCCCGGGTGCGCAACCGCAAGGACACGGACCGGTTCGTCGCCGAGGCGCTGGGCACGCTCGGCACCGGCGAGGCGCTGGCGCGCCTGGAGGGGGCGGGGATCGCCTGCGCGCGCCTGCGGGACCTGGGCGAGGTGGCGGCGCATCCCCAACTGGCGGCCCGGGACCGGTGGCGGGAGGTGGGGACGCCGGTGGGGCCGCTGAAGGCTCTGCTGCCGCCCATCACGCTGCCGGGCGGAAGGGCGGTACGCATGGGGGACGTGCCCGCGCTCGGGGAGCACACCGAGGCGCTGCTGCGAGCCGTGGGGATGACGGACGACGAGATCGCAGCGCTGCGCCGGGACGGTGTGGCGGCCTGAGCGCGGGCCCTTGGAACGCCGGTGTCGTTCAGCGTCCGCCGAAGAGCGAACGGCGCAGGCGACGCAGCGGCGCGAAGAGCGAGACCCGGCTCACCCGCGCACCCGTGGCGCTGCGGTCGTGCGCGCTGTCACGCGCGGTGAGCTCGACGATCAGTGACGTCGCCTCGGCCGTCTCCCGCTGGGGCACGGCGGGGCCGGCCAGCACCGAGAGATGGCGGTCGAGGCGCGAACTGGTCGCACTGCTCCCGCAGGTGATCGCAGGGACCCTCGCCCTGCTGCGCACTGTTATCTGTTCCATGTCACTCCCCACCCGTACGAGTCCACCCGGCCCGGGCAGGGTAACCCTATCGCCCCCTCGGGGCACTCGTGTATCGCGGTCACAGGATTCACCTTCCCCGTAAGGGTGTTGACGACGCGTCCTTGATTACTCTCCGAATCCAACCGATTTCAGGGCGAGTTGGACAACCGGCTGAGTCGTGGGCTGCGCCGACCCGCCGCCGGGTTCGACGGTCACAGCCAGTGACGTCGCGGACTTGTCCAATCCGGCCGCGGCCAAGGGCGTGTCGTCGCTGAAGAGCCCCAGGGAGCGCGGCTGTGCGCCGGGGCGCATGAGCCAGAGCTGATGCACGCGGTCGGCCGGGAGGTCCTCGTACCCGCCGAGGGTCACGACCGCGCGCCCCTCCGATGCGGAGGCGACTACTCCGATACTTCGGCCCTCGGCGTCCCGTCCGGTGCTCGCGCGGGCGTCCGGAGCGGCCAGAACGTGGGCGATCTCACGCGCCTGCGCCCGCTCGGCGTCCAGACTCTCCTGCGTCCGGTTCGCCTGGACGGCGAACAGGGAGGCGACGACCAGCGCGGCCGCAGCGGTGGCGGTGGCGAAGGGCACGAACAGCGGCCGCCGCGCCCGGCTCCGGGGCGGCGGACCGGCGCCCCACACATGCGGCGGCAACTGCGGCTCCCGCGCCCGCGCCTCGGCCGCGGCCGTCCGCGCCCCGTCCTGCGGAGTCGCCCGTACGGCGGCCAGCACCCGTTCGCGCATCGCGGCCGGCGGCGGGGCCGAGGTGGACCAGGCGAGCCGGACCGCGTCCTCGGACAGGGTCCGTACGTCGGCGGCGCACCGCTCGCACGACCGCAGGTGTTTCTCGAAGCGCACGCGCTCCCCCGCTTCCAGGGCGTCGAGGGCGTAGGGGGCGGCCAGCGAGTGGAGGTCCGCCCGGCGGAAGAGGCTCATGCGGCACCCCCGAGGCACTCGCGCAGCCGGGTGAGCCCGTCCCGCATCCGGGTCTTCACCGTGCCGAGCGGAAGGGAGAGCCGCTCGGCGACCTCCCGGTAGGTGTAGCCGTCGTAGTAGGCGAGGGTGACGGACTGCCGTTGCAGGGCGGTGAGCCGGTCCAGGCAGCGGCGCACCCACTCGCGCTCCAGGCCCGCCTCGACCTCCTCGGACACCTGGTCGAAGGCGGGGTGGTGGGACCTGAGCGCCTCGCGCTGCTCGCGTTCACCGGCCGCGCGGACGCTGCGCACCCGGTCCACGGCCCTGCGGTGGGCGAGGGTGAGGATCCACGACAGGGCGCTGCCCCGGCCGGGATCGAACCGCCCCGCCGACCGCCACATCTCCAGCAGCACTTCCTGCGCCACCTCCTCCGACTGCGCCGGGTCCCGCACGACCCTGCGTACCAGTCCGAACACCGGTCCGGACACGATCGAGTACAACTCCTCGAATGCCTGCTGGTCCCCGCCGGCCACCAGCACCAGGAGCTCGTCCGCCTCCAACTCGTCTCCCCCTCCCGCGAGACCGCACCTCGGCCGCCCCGCCCCACGAGGTATTCGCAACACACCCACCTCCGGATGGGGTTACGGATCAGAAGGCGGAAAACGCGGGTCGGCGGGGCGCGGAATCAGTTTTCGGGTTCGACCAATCCGCTCCCCGCCCCGCTCCGAATCCCGGTGCGTCAGGCAAGTTGAACCGAGGACGGACGGCATGACACCTATCTCCAGGAGCGGCCCGCGACGGGCCGGCGTGGCGACCCTCATCTGTGGTGCGCTGGCCGCCGGGGGGCTCGCGGCCGCCGGCGTCACCGTGCTGGAACCGGAGGCGGCTTCCGCCTCCAGCCACCGGGAGGCCCCGTTGATCTCGGGGACTCCGCAGTACGACAACACGGACGTGTACGCGTTCGTCAGCCCGGACAAGCCGGACACGACGACGATCGTCGCCAACTGGATCCCGTTCGAGGAGCCGGCCGGCGGACCGAACTTCTTCCCGTTCGCCGAGGACGCGCAGTACGACATCCACATCGACAACAACGGCGACGCGCAGGGCGAACTGCTCTACAGGTTCACCTTCAAGACGCATGTGAAGAACAAGAAGACCTTCCTGTACAACACGGGGGCCGTCGAGAGCCTCGACGACCCCGACCTGAACGTCACGCAGACGTACGACATCGACCTGCTGCGGCTGAAGAACCAGCACCTGGTGGCGAAGACGAAGATCGCCAACGATGTGCCGGTGGCGCCGTCGAACGTCGGCAAGGCGTCCATGCCGGACTACGCCAAGCTGCGCTCCCAGGCCGTGCACCAACTCGCGGGCGGCGCCTCCTCGTTCGCGGGCCAGGCCGACGACCCGTTCTTCCTGGACCTGCGGGTGTTCGACCTGCTCTACGGCGGCAACCTCAGCGAGGTCGGCAACGACACGCTCAAGGGCTACAACGTCAACTCCATCGCGCTCCAGGTGCCGTCGCACATGCTCACGGAGTCGGCGGAGCAGCCGATCGTGGGCATCTGGTCGACCACCCAGCGCAAGAACGCCCAGGGGCAGTTCACCCAGGTGTCCCGGCTGGGCATGCCGCTGGTGAACGAGGTCGTCAACCCCATCAAGGACAAGGACAAGTTCAACGCGAGCGCGCCCTGGAACGACGGGCAGTTCCTGAAGAACGTCACCAACCCCGAGCTGCCCAAGCTGATCGAGGCGATCTACAAGATCCCGGCGCCCGCCGAGCCGCGCAACGACCTCGTGGACGTGTTCCTCAAGGGCGTGGAGGGCCTCAACCAGCCGCCGCACGTACGTCCTTCGGAGCAGCTGCGGCTGAACACCTCCGTCAAGCCGGCCGCGAAGCCCAAGCGGCTCGGTGTGCTGGACGGCGACAACGCCGGCTTCCCCAACGGGCGCCGGCTGACGGACGACGTGATCGACGTGTCGCTCCAGGTCGTCGAGGGCGAACTGGTCGGCTCCAAGAACGACCTCGGTGACGCCGTCGACAAGAACGACAAGAAGTTCGAGAAGGCGTTCCCGTACGTGGCACTGCCCACCGAGGGGTCCCGGGGGCCGCTGGCCAAGGGCGTCTCGGGCGGGAACGACGTGCGCAACCAGATAGGCGACGCGCTGTCGCCGGCCGGTTCGGGGACGTCCACGGACACCACGCTGATCGCCACGTCCGCGGGTGCCGGCGCCGCCGGTGTCGCCCTGATCGGGGCCGGGCTGCTGTGGTGGCGACGGGCGCGGGACCGGGCGTACTAGCCGCCGCCGGGGCGCGGGGAGCCCGGCGCAGGCCGTCCGGTTCCCCGCGCCCCCGCCGGGGCGCTCATCAACCGTCCGTCGCGCGTATGACGATTCCCGTCGCGCGTATGACGATTCAGGAGAAGGCATGAACTCGCGGGCTCGACTCGGTCTGTGTGCGGGGCTGCTGGCCGTCGCGCTCACCTCGGGCACCATCGCGTTCGGGGGCGGGCGGGACACCCCGGACGGGGGCGTCCCCGCCGTCGCACCGGTGGGGCTGACCACGGGGGACCTCGACACCGACGTGTCCGCGCTCCAGCGTCATCTGCGGGAGCAGCCAAGGGACTTCACCGGCTGGGCGACGCTGGGCCTCGCCTACGTGGAGCAGGCCAGGACCGGCGGCGACCCCTCGCGGTACCCGCAGGCCGAGCGGGCGCTGAAGCGGTCCCTGGCGCTGGAGCCCGGCAACGACCCGGCACTCGCCGGACGCGCCGCCCTCGCGGCGGCCCGGCACGACTTCCCCGGCGCCCTCGCCCACGCGGAGCGGGCGCTGGCGGCCAACCCCTACAACGAGCGGGCGCTGGCCACCCGCGTCGACGCCCTGGTCGAACTCGGGCGGTACGACGAGGCCGCCGAGGCCGCCGACACGGCCGACGCGCGCCGCCCGGGCATCCCCGTCTTCACCCGGTACGCCTACGTGCACGAGCTGCGGGGCGACGTGAGGACCGCGAAGCGGGTGCTGAAGCAGGCGCTGGCCTCGGCGCACACCCCGGGCGACGTGGCGTACGTGGCGGGGCAGCTCGGCCAGCTCGCCTGGAACCAGGGCGACCACGAGGAGGCGCTGCGCCATTTCGCGCGGGCGCTCGCCGCCGACGACACCTACCTCCCGGCGCTGGAGGGCCGCGCCCGGGCGCAGGCCGCCGCCGGGCAGCGGGACGAGGCGGTGCGCGGCATGGAGGCCGTCGTCGCGCGCTCACCGCTGCCGGGGCCGCTGGTCGTGCTCGGCGAGCTGTACGAGGCGGACGGCGACCGGGAGCGGGCCGGCGAGCAGTACGCGCTGGTCGACGCCTGGACCGCGCTGGCCCGCGCCAACGGCGTCAACGTCGACCTCGACACCGCGCTGGCCGCCGCCGACCACGGCGACGCCCGCACCGCCCTCGGCGCCGCCCGCGCCGAGTGGGACCGGCGCCGGACCGTGCACACCGCCGACGCCCTGGCCTGGGCGCTGCATGTGAACGGCCGCGACGAGGAGGCGCTGCCCTACGCGCGCCGCGCGACGGCCACCGGATACCGCAACGCCGTGTTCCTGTACCACCGCGGCATGATCGAACTCGGCGCCGGCGAGGAGCGGGACGCGCGCGAGCACCTCTCGGCCGCCCTGCGCCTGAACCCGGGCTTCTCACCGCTGGGCGCCCATGAGGCCCGGGCCGCCCTGAAGGACCTGGAGGCCGACGCGTGAACCTCCGTCGCCTCACCGCCTCCGGCGCGGCCGTGCTCGCGGCCGCCGGCGCGCTCGTGCTGCTCCCCTCCGCGTCCGCGAGCGCGCACCCGCTGGGCAACTTCACCGTCAACCGCTACGACGGACTCGTCGCCGCGCCCGGTGTGCTGCGCGTGCGGCACGTCGAGGACCTCGCGGAGATCCCGGCCACCCAGGCGGCACCGGACATCGAGCGGCTGGGCCGTACCGAGTGGGCGGACCGCAGGTGTGCGAGCGCCGCCCGGGACAGCGCGGTCACGGTGGACGGCCGTACGGTCGCCCTCACCGTGGAGAGCGCGCGGGCGCGGGTGCGGCCCGGGCAGGCCGGGCTGGACACGCTGCGGGTGGAGTGCGCGCTGCGCGCCCCGCTGCCCGAGTCCGGGAGTGCGCAGATCGGCTTCCGGGCCGCGGGGGCGCAGGCCGGGCCGGGCTGGCGGGAGGTCACCGCGCGCGGCGACCGGATGACGCTGGCCGCCTCCGACGTGCCCGAGGAGTCGCTCTCCGGTGAACTGACCTCCTATCCCGAGGAGTTGCTGTCCTCTCCCGCTGACACCGGCTCCGCCTCGCTGCGGGTGCGGCCGGGCGGGCCCGCGCTGGCCGAGGAGGAGCGGGACGCCCCGGCCGCCTCCGTGCTGCCGCGCGGCGCCGACCGCTGGACGCGCGCCCTGGATTCCCTGGTCGCCCGTGAGGACCTCACCTTCGGCTTCGCCGCGCTGGCCCTGTTCGTCGCCGTCGGGCTCGGCGCGCTGCACGCCCTCGCCCCCGGCCACGGCAAGACGCTGATGGCGGCCGTGGCCGCGGCCCGCGGCGGCCGGGCCCGGATGAAGGACGTGCTGCCGCTCGCCGCGTCGGTGACCGTCACCCACACCCTGGGCGTGGTCGCGCTGGGCCTGCTGGTCACCGCCGGGTCGGCGGCGGCGCCGTCCGTGATCGCCTGGCTGGGGATCGCGAGCGGCGCCCTGGTCATGGCGGCGGGCGCGACCCTGCTGCGCCGCGCCTGGCACCACCGGGCCCACCGGCATCCCCACCCGGCCCCCCGACCACGGACCCGCACCCGCACCCCGGCCCTGGTCGGCGCCCACAGCACCGAGCACGGGCACGACCACAGCCACGGGCACGACCACGCACACGATCACGACCACAGCCACGACCACGACGCCGATCAGCCGCATCAACGCGACCACGGCCACGACCACCACCAGCACGACCACCCGGACCACCACGAACACCCGGACCACCACGAACACCCGCACCACACCCCCCACACCCACACGCACACCCACGGCGGCAGCACGCACACCCACGCCGTCGCCCCCACCGTGCGCGGCACGATCCTGCTGGGGTTCGCCGGCGGCATGGTGCCCAGTCCGTCGGCCGTCGTCGTGCTGGTCGGCGCCGCCGCGCTGGGGCACGCCTGGTTCGGGCTGCTGCTCGTCGTGGCGTACGGGGTCGGGCTCGCCCTGACCCTCACCGCGGCGGGGTTCGCCGTCGTACGGCTCGGGGCGGGGGCGGGCCGGCTGCTGGAGCGGCGTCCGCGCTGGGCCGTCCATCCGCTGACCGGCCTGGTCCGCCGTACGGCACCGCTGTTGTCCGCGTTCGTCGTCGTAGCTCTTGGGGCCGGATTGGTGCTCAAGGGGGCGGCATCGGCACTCGGCTGAGCTACTTTGTGAGGAAAGGGAGATTTCGCGCGCATGCGAATGGGGGCGCCCGTGTCCGACGCACCGGGCAGTGAACGAGTGATCGCGGGCCGCTACCGTCTCCTGGCGCCGCTCGGCGAGGGCGGCATGGGGACGGTCTGGCGGGCCCGGGACGAGGTGCTGCACCGCGAGGTGGCCGTCAAGGAGGTGCGTGCCCCGCACGGCCTGCCGGACTCCGAGGTGCAGCGGATGTACGCCCGCCTGGAGCGGGAGGCGTGGGCGGCGGCCCGGGTGACGAACCACAATGTGGTGACCGTGTACGACGTGGCCACCCAGGACGGCCGCCCGTGGATCGTGATGGAGCTGGTGCGCGGTGTCTCGCTCGCCGAACTCCTCGACGCGGAGGGCCCGTTGCCACCGCAGCGCGCGGCGCACATCGGGGCCGAGGTGCTGGCGGCGCTGCGGGCCGCGCACGAGGCCGGGGTGCTGCACCGGGACGTGAAGCCGGCCAACGTACTGCTGTCCAACGACGGCCGGGTGGTGCTGACCGACTTCGGCATCGCCATGGTGGAGGGCAGTTCCGCGCTGACGATGACCGGCGAGGTGATCGGCTCGCCCGAGTTCCTCGCCCCGGAGCGGGCGCTGGGCCGCACTCCGGGCCCGGAGTCGGACCTGTGGTCGCTGGGCGTGCTGCTGTACGCCTCGGTGGAGGGCAACTCCCCGTTCCGCCAGGACACCCCGCTCAGCACCCTGCGCGCGATCGTCGACGAGGAACTGCCGCCGCCGCACCGGGCCGGCGCGCTGGCCCCGGTGATCGAGGGGCTGCTGCGCAAGGACCCCGCCGACCGGCTGCCCGCCGAACAGGCCGAGCGGGAACTGCGGATCGTCGGCGCCGGGGGAGGCACCCCCCGCGCGAACACGGTCCGGTCGGTGCCGCACCCCCCGACGGTCGCGTCGCACCACCAGCCGGCGCCCGCGCCCGCCCCGTACCCGGGCCCGCCGACCGCCCCCACGGCCGCCACGGCCGCGCAGACCGGGACGCCGAGGCCCCCCGGCCGCAACCGCCGGGCCGGCTACGTGCTGGTCGCGGGGGTCGCCGCGCTCGCCCTGGCGATCGCCGGACTGACGTACGCGCTGCTGAACCAGGACGACGACGGCACCGAGGGCGGCGGCACCGGCGCCACCACCGGCGTGACGCAGCCGGAGGACACCCCGAGCGAGACGGACGACGACGACACCGGGGGCGGCGATCCGACGCCGGGCCCGAGCAGGACCGGGTCGGACACTCCGGCGCCGCAGTCCGTGCAGGTGACGTTGACCGGTGCGCACACCGAGTACGAGGGCGCCTGTCCGCCCGCGCAGGAGCAGGCTCCGGCGTTCACGGCGACGTTCACGGTGGGCCGGCTGCCGGCGGAGGTGAGCTACCGCTGGGTGTCGCGGGACGGCGACGTCATGGACTCCGGCTGGAAGACCCTGTCGTTCCCCGAGGGCGGCTCGCGCACCAGGCAGGACCGCGCGTTCGTGACGACGGGCGAGGAGGGCGGGACCTTCGAGAACGAGATCGGCGTCGAGGTGCGGGACCCGGTGGAGACGAAGTCCAACTCGGTCCCGTTCTCGGTCACCTGTGTCACGGAGACCCCGACGGGCGGGGTCTCCGCTTCCCCTTCACCGAGTTACTGAAGGGGTCAGGCCGCGCCGTTCAGGACCGGCAGATAGCCGCCGGACTGGCCGGACGCGGTCGGGTGGTACGACTCGCCGATGTTCAGCCAGCTGACGCTGTGCAGCCAGGAGCTGCCGGAGCAGATCTCGTGGCCGGTGAAGGTGGCGCGGACGTCGCCGAAGGTGAAGGCGTGCGCGGCGGCCCGGCGCGCGACGGCGGCGTTGAGGTAGTCGGAGGCGTCGTTGATGGCCTTGCGCTTGGCCTCGGACAGGCCGAGGCAGGTCTGGCCGAGCTTGTAGAAGCGGGGGTAGCCGATGACGACGACCCGGGCGTTGGGCGCCTTGCCGCGGATCTGGGTGTACACGTTGTCGAGCTGCCCGGGGAGCGTGGAGTCGACGTAGGCCCGTGCGGTGTTGATGCGGGAGATGCAGGAGCTGTCGGACTGGAGCACACAGGTCGTCATGACGTCGGCGAAGCCGGCGTCGTTGCCGCCGATGCTGATGGAGACCAGTGCGGTGGAGGAGTTGAGCGGGCCGAGCTGGTTGGCGAGGACATCACCCGTACGGGCGCCCGAGCAGGCGGTGAAGGCGAACGACGAGGGTGAGTTGGCGGCCGCCCAGAGGTAGGGGTGGGCCTTCGTGCTGCGCTTGCAGTCACCGCTGGAGCTGATGTAGCTGCCTGCGCCGACACCCGAGGAGTAGGAGTCGCCGAGGGCCACGTAGGGCCCGGTGGCTGCCTGTGCGGAACCGGCACCGGTGAGGACGGCTCCGACAGCGAGGAGGAGCGAGCCGACGTAAGCGGCAATTCGGGAACGTCTCATGGAACCTCCCTTTAGCAGGATCTCTGCCACAACTGTCGTAGCAGCTACGCGTGTTGACAGGAAGTGTCCATGTCAATATTTCTCACCCCGAACCGTTTCCCACTCTGTGCGTTCACCATGAATTTGATTACGTGCCCATGACAGATTTGTTGACAACCCCTCAACTCCCTTGTTGCACGCAGGTAGATCGCCGAGTCTTTGTGCAGCCCGTAGCGGGAACGCGACGCTCCGCGGCCGTGTGCGCGATCACGCGCGCACCCCCCACAGACGTGTGCTCCACCCGAGCGCGCGTCGCCAATGAGGAGGACTCCCTCGCAATGGCACAACTGCGTAGCAACAAGGTCCGGTTCGCCGCGATAACCACTCTGGCGACCGCCGCCCTCGTGGGCTCCCTCACCGCCCTGCCCGCCCAGGCCGCCCCGGCCGAGGGCAGGGTGCTGGCCGCCGGCTCCCCCACCGCGGTCCAGGACAGCTACATCGTCACGCTGAAGAAGGGCAGCGGCCTCAAGGCCGCCTCCAGCGCCGGCAAGGGCCTGATCAAGGAGTACGGCGGCTCGGTGCGCAAGACCTACGACAAGGTCCTCAACGGCTACACCGCCACCCTCTCCGCCACCGAGGCCCGCAGACTCGCCGCCGACCCCTCGGTGGCCTCCGTCGAGCAGAACCAGCGCGTCCGGCTCGCCGACACCACCCAGACGAGCGCGCCCTGGGGCCTGGACCGCATCGACCAGACCTCGCTGCCGCTGTCCGGCACGTACACCTACCCCGACACCGCGGGCGGCGGGGTGACGGTCTACGTCGTCGACACCGGCGTCCGCATCACCCACTCCCAGATCAGCGGCCGTGCGAGCTACGGCTACGACGCGGTCGACGGCGACACCTCCGCCGGCGACGGCAACGGCCACGGCACCCATGTGGCCACCACGATCGCCGGCTCGACCTACGGTGTCGCCAAGAAGGCGAAGATCGTGGCGGTCCGGGTGCTCGACAACAACGGCTCCGGCACCACCGCGGGCGTCATCGACGGCATCGAGTGGGTCACCGAGAACGCCACCGGCCCGGCCGTCGCCAACCTGTCCCTCGGCGGCTCCGCCTCCACCTCGCTGGACACGGCGGTGGCCAACTCCATCGCGAGCGGCGTGACCTACGCGGTCGCGGCGGGCAACAGCTCCGCCAACGCCTCCTCGTACTCCCCGGCGCGCGTCTCCACCGCCATCACCGTCGGCGCCACCACCAGCACCGACGCCAGGGCGAGCTACTCCAACTACGGGTCCGTCCTGGACATCTTCGCGCCCGGCTCGTCGATCACGGCGGGCTGGCACACCAGCGACACCGCGACGAACACCATCTCCGGCACGTCGATGGCCACCCCGCACGTCGCGGGCGCGGCCGCGGTCTACCTGGCGAACCACACCTCGTCCACGCCGGCCCAGGTCGCCTCGGCGCTGATCGCGGGCGCCACCACCGGCAAGGTCACCAGCCCGGGCAGCGGCTCGCCGAACCGGCTCCTGAAGCTCGTCCCGTAACAGGGGAAACACGGTTCCCCGGAGGCGCCCCACCGCCTCCGGGGAACCGTCGTCGTTGTGCCCTCGCCGTCTTGACGGCCGCCGCGGGGCTGCGCCACATTGAAGCCCGGCATCCGGCGCTTCGGGGGGCAAGTCGCCCATGCAGACCTTAAGGCTCAAGACGTCTTCATCACGACCGAAGGCACCGTCGTCCGACGGCGCCCGGCGCGTGCGACCGGTCCGGGGGGATCTGGCGCCGCTGCTGGCGGGCGCCGCGACGGCCGTGGGGGCGGCCGGCGCGCTGCTCGCACTCACCGACAGCGACTCACCGCTGCGCGGCCCGCTCACCCTGTTCCTCCTGCTCGCCGCCCCGGCCGCGGCCCTCGCCGCCGCCCTGCGCGGCCTCGACCCCTTCGGCCGGGCGCTCGCCTCGCTGGCGGGCGCGGTCGCCGTCGACATGCTGGTCGCCCAGGCGATGCTGGCCCTGCACATCTGGTCGGCCGCCGGCGGCGTCGTGGCCGTGACCGGGCTGAGCGCCCTCGTGTTCCTGCTCGTCGCGGTACGACGGCCGCGCGGCCGTACGGAAAGAGAGCGGACCTCCTGACGTGGACATCAGCGTGTACCGTCCCGGCGAGCTGACCGCCGCCGACCGGACGGCGTGGACGGCGATGCAGTCCAAGGCCCATCTGCACGGATCGCCCGAGCTGGCGAACCCCTTCCTGTCCCCCGAGTTCGTGCTCGCGGTGGGCCGCTGCCGCCCCGGGGTGCGGATAGCGGTGGTGCGGGAGGCGGGCGAACCGGCCGCGTTCTTCCCGTACCAGCGCACCGCGACGGGGGTCGGCCGGGCCGTCGGGCTCGGGGTCTCCGACGCCCAGGGCCTGGTGCATCGGCCCGGGTTCGAGTGGGACGCCCGGGAACTGCTCAGGGCGTGCGGGCTCGCGGTGTGGGAGTTCGACCATCTGGTCGAGGGCCAGCCCGCCTTCGGCGCGGAGGCCACCGGCACCTTCCCGTCGCCCGTGATCGACGTGGACCAGGGGTACGAGACCTACCTCGCCGGACTGCGCGCGCGCTCGCCCAAGTTCACCCGGACCACGCTCGCCAAGGACCGCAGGCTGGGCCGCGACCACCCGGGCGTGCGGTACGTGCACGACGAACGGGACCCGGCGGCGCTGCGCACCCTCATGGAGTGGAAGTCGGCGCAGTACCGCAGGACGGGCCGGAGCGACCGGTTCGCCCAGGAGTGGATCACCCGGCTCGTCGAGCACCTGTTCCACAGCCGCGGCGAGTCGTTCGCCGGGATCCTCTCGGTGCTCTACGCCGCCGACCGGCCGATCGCCGCGCACTTCGGGCTGCGCGGCGAACGGGTGCTGGCCTGCTGGTTCCCGGCGTACGACCCGGCCTTCTCGAAGTACTCCCCCGGTCTGGTGCTGCATCTGCGGATGGCCGAGGCGGCCGCCGCCGACGGCATCGCCCACCTGGATCTGGGCCGGGGGCAGAAGGAGTACAAGGACTCCCTGAAGACACGCGAACTGAGCGTGTCCGAGGGGTGGGTGACCCGCCGTCACCCGGTGGCGCTCGGACACCGGGCGCGCCGTGCCCCGGTACGGGCCCTGCGCAATGTCGTGGTGTCCCGGCCGGAGCTGTTCGAACCCGCCGACCGGCTGCTGAAGAGGGTGGGAAAGATCCGCTCAGGTCGGCGGTAACGGATAAACCAACAAAAAACGTGAGGCCTTGTTCCAGGTCTTGCCATAAGTAAGCAATCGTCAATACCGTCGTACATCTCACCCGCATCGGACCACCACCTACGCGGACCAGGGGAGGGCTCAGGGCCGCGGTGGCGCCGGCGCGGGGCGCGGTAGGGGGGTGCCGCACCCGGCCTGCGTACCTGGGGGTACGTGCGACCGGGGCGTGCCGCGCAATCGGCTGTCGCCAGGGCGGGAGCCGGTGAGTCATGCCAGTGAATAACCCCCCTTTCGAACCGGACACACAACCGGGCCGTCCCCCAGGGGCGGGCGGTCCACCGGACGAGAGGGACCAGACCCATGAGCTCAGTTCTGCGCCCGGCGACCACGGGCGATCAATACCGTACGGCCGGCGCCTACCGGCCCGTCTCCTCGCACCTGGCCATCGCGCCGCCGGTGAGTGTGGTCATCCCGGCCATGAACGAGGCGGAGAACCTGCCGTACGTGTTCAAGACCCTGCCGGACTGGATCCACGAAGTGGTGCTGGTCGACGGCAACTCCACGGACGACACCGTGGAGGTGGCCCGTGGACTGTGGCCCGGGGTGAAGGTCGTGAAGCAGCAGGGCAAGGGCAAGGGGGACGCCCTGATCACCGGGTTCGAGGCGTGCAGCGGCGACATCATCGTGATGGTCGACGCGGACGGCTCGGCGGACGGGCAGGAGATCGTCAGCTATGTCTCCGCGCTGGTGTCGGGCGCCGACTTCGCCAAGGGGTCGCGCTTCGCCAACGGCGGCGGCACCGATGACATGACCTTCATCCGCAAGCTCGGCAACCGGGCCCTGTGCGCCGTCGTCAACCGCAAGTTCGGCGCCCGCTACACCGATCTCTGCTACGGATACAACGCGTTCTGGCGGCACTGCCTGGACAAGATCGACCTCGACTGCACCGGCTTCGAGGTGGAGACCCTGATGAACATCCGGGTCGTCAAGGCGGGCCTGAAGGTGCAGGAGATACCGAGCCACGAATACCTCCGCATCCACGGCACCAGCAACCTGCGCGCCGTGCGGGACGGGTTCCGGGTGCTCGACGTGATCCTGAAGGAACGCTCCAACCGGCGCGACCTGCGCCGTCGCGCCGGGCGCTCCCCGATGCTCGACTCGGTCCGGGGAGAGGTGTCTTGAGCGGTCCCGACATCTCCGTCGTGATCTGCGTGTACACCGAGGACCGCTGGGAGGACATCCTCGCGGCGGTCGCCTCGGTGCGGGCGCAGTCCCGTCCGGCCCTGGAGACGCTGCTGGTCGTCGACCACAACGAACCGCTCCGGGAGCGCCTGACGAGGGAGTACAAGGAGGCCGCGGACGTGCGGGTGCTCGCCAACGCGGGTCCCCGCGGCCTGTCCGCCGGCCGCAACACCGGCATCGCCGCCTCCTACGGCGAGGTCATCGCCTTCCTCGACGACGACGCCGTCGCCGAACGGGACTGGCTGCGGCACTTCGCCGCCGGCTACGCGGACCCGCTGGTGATGGCGGTCGGCGGCCGCACCGAACCCCTGTGGGCCTCGGGCCGCCGGCCGGACTGGTTCCCGGAGGAGTTCGACTGGGTGGTCGGCTGCACGTACCGCGGTCTGCCGCCCGGCCGGGTCCGGGTGCGCAACGTCCTCGGCGGCAACGCCTCCTTCCGGCGCACGGCGTTCGACGCGGCGGGCGGTTTCGCCACCGGCATCGGACGCGACGGCGACAAGCGGCCGCTGGGCTGCGAGGAGACGGAGCTGTGCATCCGGCTGAGCCGCGCCCGGCCCGACGCGGTCCTGCTGATCGACGACCGCGCGGTCATCCACCACCGGGTCCCCGAGGCGCGTGAGCACTTCCGGTACTTCCGCACCCGCGCCTACGCCGAGGGACTGTCGAAGGCGCTGGTGGCGAGGAGCGTCGGCGCGGACAAGGGCCTGGAGTCCGAACGCCGTTACACCACACGGGTGTTGCCGGCGGGCGTGGCCCGCGGGGTGCGGGACGCGCTGCTGGCCCGGCCGGGGGGTGCGGGTCGGGCGGGCGCGATCGTCGCCGGGGTGCTGACGGCGGCCGGCGGGTATGTCGTCGGCAGCGTGCGGGCGCGCCGGGGCGCGGTGACGTACTCGGTGGCGCGGATCGAGGGGGGACGGGAATGAGTGGACCGGGCCCGTTGCCGGGGCACGGGGAGGTGTCCGACCCGGCCGCCGTACCGATCCTGATGTACCACGCGGTCGCGGCGGAGCCGAACGACGCCACCCGCGCCCTGTCGGTGACGCCGGAGGCGTTCGCCGAGCAGATGGCCACCGTCGCCGACCTGGGCCTGACCCCGGTCGGCACCGCCGAACTGGCCGCGTGCTGGCGGCACGGGCGCCCGCTGCCCGCGCGCCCGCTCCTGGTGACCTTCGACGACGGCTACGAGGGCGTGCACCGGCACGCCCTGCCCGTGCTCGCCAAGCACGGCTTCCCGGCGACGCTGTTCGTCTCCACCGGCTGGCTGCGCGGCCCGTACGAGACCGGCGGCGCCCTGGACACCATGCTGGACTGGGACCAGGTGCGCGAACTCGCCGCGGCCGGGGTGGAGATCGGCGGCCACAGCCACACCCACCCCCAGCTCGACCAGCTCCCCGACGACACCCTGCGCCGGGAGCTCATCCTGTGCAAGGAGATCGTCTCGGACCAACTGGGCACCGTACCGGCGTCGTTCGCCTACCCCTACGGCTACTCCAGCCGCCGGGTCCGCGAGGCGGTGCGCGAGACGGGGTACGCCCAGGCGCTCGCCGTCGGCAACGGGCTCGCCCGGCGCCGGCAGGGGCCGTACGCGCTGCGCCGGGTCACCGTGCGCCGCGGTACGGGTGCCGAGGAGTTCCGGCGGCTGGTCGAGGGCCGCGCGATCACCCGTACCTTCGCCCGGGACCTCGCCCTGACCAAGGGCTACGCGATGGTCCGCAGAGCACGACAGATACGCCGGAAGGCCGTCCGAACCCGTGTCTGACACCACGACCACGACCGAGACCGCCGAGCCCGCCGCCCGGGCGCCCGGGCCGCCGGGGCGCGGCAGCCAGCTGTTCCGCAACGCCTACGCGCTGATGCTCAACACCGGTATCTCCGCGGTGCTCGGCCTCGGTTTCTGGCTGGCCGCGGCCCGCTACTACTCCGAGTCCGCGGTCGGCCAGGGCTCGGCGGCCATCGCCGCGATGAAGTTCCTCGCGGGGCTGACCGCGGTGACGCTGACCGGTGCGCTCGCCCGGTTCATCCCGATCGCGGGCCGGGCCACCGGGCGGCTGATCTTCCGTACGTACGCGGGCAGTTCGGTGGTCGTGGCGCTGGCGGCGGGCGTCTTCCTGGTGACGCTGGACCTGTGGGGGCCGTCGTACCGGTTCCTGGACACGCCGCTCGCCGGGGCCGGGTTCGTGGTCGCGGTCGTCGCGTGGAACCTGCTGACGCTCCAGGACGGGGTGCTGACCGGGCTGCGCAGCGCGCTGTGGGTTCCGGTGGGCAACACCGCCTTCTCGGCGGTGAAGCTGGGGCTGCTGGTCGCGTTCGCGGCGGCGGTGCCGACCACCGGGGTGTTCGTCTCCTGGGTGGCGGCCATCGCGATCTCGGTGCTGCCGCTGGGCTGGCTGGTGTTCCGGCGGCTGGTGCCGCGGCATGTGAAGTCGACCGAGGAACAGGCGAAGACGCCGTCGCTGAAGGAGATCGGCAGGTTCCTGGCCGGCGACTACACCGGCTCGCTGTTCTCCCTCGCCGTGGTCTACCTGATCCCCGTGATCGTGGCCGCGCAGGTCAGCTCCGAGAACAACGCCTACTTCTACATCGCCGCCACCATCGGCGGCACGGTCAACCTGCTCGCCATCAACATGGGCGCCTCCCTCACCGTCGAGGGCTCGCACGACCCGGGCCGGCTCGCCGCCAACACCCGGGCCGCGCTGAAGCGGATGGCCAGGATCATGATCCCGGTCTCGGCGGTGCTGTTCTTCGGGGCGCCGTGGATCCTCGGGGTGTTCGGCTCCGGCTACGCGGACGCGGCGACGCCGCTGCTGCGCTGGTTCGCCGTCGGCGGGCTGCTGCGGGTCGTGATGGAGACCTACTTCGCGGTGCTGCGGGCGCAGAGCCGTACCGCGGGACTGGCTTGGATGCAGGGCCTGTTGTGCGCGCTGGTGCTGGGTCTGACGCTGCTGCTGCTGCCCCGGATGGGGCTGACCGGTGCCGGTGTCGCCGAGATCGTGGCGCTGTCGGTGATCGTGGCGGTGGCCGCGCCGAAGCTCTACCGGACGGTGCGGACCGCGCCGCCGGAGGTCCCCGAGGACTCCGCGCCCGACGGCGACCTGGCCGACCTCGGGGCGCGCGGGCGGGGTGCGGGCTGGGCGCTGGACTCCGACACCCTCGGCCTGGGCATCCATGTCGACCTCGACCATCTGGAGCGCCGGCCCGACGTCCGGCCGGGCCCCGGCACCCCGCCCACCGGCCTTCCCGCGGTACGGCGGCCCGGGCACCGGCCGGCCTGGGCGGTCGGGCCGCCGACGGAGAGGCCCGAGCCGGAGGTGGACGCGCCGTTCGAGGAGGAGGAGCGGGCGGTCGTACCGGACGTGCCGGAGGTCTCCGTGCGCGAGGAGGAGCCGCGCGGGACCGAGGAGCCGACGCCCGCCGGGCGGACCGGCGCGCTGCCGACCCGCCTCGGGGTGGTCCTGGGCTGTCTGCTGATCGCCGCGCTGCTGCTGTACTGGGTGCCGGCGCTGCGGCTCGGCGAGGCCGACCTGGACCGGATGGGCGGGCTCGGGCTGGTCTCGGTGCTGCCCACGCCCACGCTGATCGGCGCCGGGCTGCTGGTCACCGTGTTCGCCTCGCTGCTCTGGCTGGGCCGGGAGCACCGGGCGCTGCTGCTGGTCACCCTGGTGGCGACGGTGGTGTCGCTGCACGCCCTGCCCGCGCTGATCGAGACCGAGCCCCGGTTCGCGACGGCCTGGCAGCACCTGGGCTTCCTGGAGTACATCGACCGCACCGGGTCGGCCGTGCCGGATCTGGACGCGCGGTGGAGCTGGCCGGGGTTCTTCGCGGTGGCCGCGTTCGTGGCGCGGGCGTGCGGGGTGTCGGACCTGACCGAGGTCGTCCGCTGGTGGCCGCTGACCATGCAACTGCTGTACCTGGTACCGATGTTCCTGCTGACCCGCTCGATGCGGGCGAGCTGGCGGGCGCGGTGGACGGGCATCTGGGTCTTCGTGCTGAGCGGCTGGGTGGGCCAGGACTACTTCTCCCCGCAGGGCTTCACCTATCTGCTGTACCTGGCGTTCGCGGCGATCCTGCTGGTGTGGTTCCGGGCGCCGAGGGTGATCTGGACGCGGGTGCGGCCCGGCGAGCTGGAGGTCGAGCCGACGGACCGGCGGCAGCGGGCGGTGCTGCTGCTGGTGGTGATCGCGCTGTTCGCGGCGAGCGTCCCGGCGCACCAGCTGACCCCGTTCGTGATGCTGGGCGTGCTGACGGTGCTGGTGCTGGTGGGCCGCAGCGAACTGCGCGGGCTGCCGGTGCTGTTCGGGGTGCTGGTGGTGTCGTGGATCGGCTTCATGGCCGAGCCGTACTGGTCGGGCCACTTCGACGAGCTGTTCGGCGGGGTCGGCGGGGTCGGCTCCAATGTCTCCTCGTCCGTCTCCGGCCGGATCGAGGGCGGCAGCTCCACCCACAAGCTGGTGCTGTACGTGCGGGTGCTGCTGGCCGGCTCGGTGATGGCGATGGCCTGCTGGGGCTGGTGGCGGCGGCGCGACCACAAGTACCGCGAGCGCTCGCTGCTGGTGCTCACCTTCGTCCCGTTCCTCGGCTTCGGCATGCAGAGCTACGGCGGCGAGATGGCGCTGCGGGTGTTCATGTTCGCGCTGCCCGGCGCCGCCCTGCTGACCGGGCTGGCCCTCTTCCCGCGCACCGGCGTCACCGCGGAGGAACGCGACAAGGACCGGGTGAGTCTGGCTCCGCTGGCCGCGTTCCTGGCGGGGCTGGTGCTGATCGGCGGCTTCCTGGTGGCCCGCTGGGGCAACGAGCCCTTCGAGCGGGTCCGGCCGGGCGAGGTCGCGGCGATGGAGTTCGTGTACGCCCATGACGATCCGAGCGTGCGGCTGCTGTGGCTGAGCAACGACACCGTCAACGTGGTGACGCCGTCGCTGCCGTGGGGGGCGCGGGACATGGAGAAGGTCGAGTACCTGCCCACGCTCGCGCCGACCGACCCGGTGCTGGTGTCGGGGCTGGTCAAGGCGTTGAAGGACGCGGGACCCCACTCGTATCTGATGGTCAACCGCAGTCAGGTCACCTATCTGCGGATGGACGTGGGCTACTCGGCCAGCTGGGAGCCGAGGCTCCTGCACCACCTGGACCGGCGCCAGGAGCTGCGGAAGGTCTTCGTCAACGAGGACGTGACGATGTACGCGCTGCGCGAGCAGCCCGCGGGCGAGATCCCGAAGGCCGATCCCGGGCCGATCGGACCGCAGGTGACCTGGACGCCGTGGTCGGTGGTCGGGGGGCTGGCGGCGCTGGCGCTGATCGTGCTGCTGGCGGCGCGCGAGGTGGTGCGGGTCGCGGTGCGGCCCGGGGTGCGTCAACTGCGCTGGCTGCAGAGCAGTTTCTGGTTCTCGCTGCCGCTGCTGGCGGTGCTGCTGGCCTCGCTGGTGCAGCGGTTCCTGACGATCGAGTGAGGGGCGGGTGGCTCAGCGGTCGAGCCACCTGACCTCGTAGGCCTGAAGGGTGAGTCGCTCGCTGTCGACGGTGACCTCGGTGGACCGGTCGAGGGTGTTCACCACCAGGGTCGTACGGTCGCTCGCCAGCACCCGGACCCGGGGCGGGGCGGTCACGGTGCGGTACCCGGTGCCGGGCGGGAAGGCGGCGGCGAACCGGGACAGCAGGTCGTACAGGGGCAGTTGGCGTCCGCCGTCCGCGGTGTCGGTCGGGGTCCACAGGCAGCCGGGGCACTCGGTGCCGGTCTCGGCCTCGGGGTTCCAGTAGAAGCCGGAGGTGGCGCCCCCCTCGGCCATCGCGATCAGTCCGGCGGCGTGCACGGCCTCCCGGCGGGTCTCGGACCAGCCGTGCCGGTTGTCGTCGCCGTCGCCGGGTTCGACGTAGTACTCGGCCCACCACAGCGGCAGTCGACCGCCGGTCTGCCGGCGCACCCACTCGCCGACGGCCGTGAACTTGTCGGTCGCCGCGAACTCGTCGGGGACGAGTTCGTCGTCCCGGGTGTAGCTGGAGCCGTCCACGACGACGAAGTCGGCGCCCTCCTTGTGCTCGTTCCAGTAGTCGAAGGCGTCCAGGACCCGCTGGTCCATGGCGCCCCAACTCCCCTTGAGGAACTTCGAGGCGTGCGCCTCGCGGGGGTCGAGGCTGTCCATCACCAGGTACGGCCCGCCGACCTGGATCCCGGGGTTGACCTTCTTCAGCGCCCGGTGGACGAGGTTGTAGAGCCGGGTGTAGCCCTCGTGGTCCCAGCGCCCCTCGGCGTCGTTCCAGAAGCCCTTGAACTCGTTCCAGACGATGAAGTGCCGTACGTCCGGATAGCGTTTGGCGACGGTCGCGGCGAGGGCGGCGAAGTCGTCGAAGTGCTCGGGGTCCGGCGCGGTCTCCAGGGCGGCCTGGCTCCAGTCGGTGTTGTCGACGCCCGCCTCGCCGCCCTTCATCCAGTCCGGGGCACAGCACAGCGTGACGACGGGCGTGCCGCCCGAGGCGCGGACGAAGTCGATACGGCGGTCCATGGCGGCGAAGTCGTAGCGGCCCCGGACCGGTTCGGGGTTGTCGGCGCCCCAGCCCATGAGGTGCTGGATCTGCGGCGGTTCGTCCTCGGCGAGCCGCCGCTCGACCCGCCGTACGGCGGCCGGGTCGCCCTCGTCGGCGCTGAACTGGGTGTGTGTGAAGCCCCAGCCGACCTCGGGCTTCGCGGACCCCGAGGTGGGGGCGGGGGTGCCGTGCACCCGGTCACCGTCGCGGGAGGTGCCCTCGGTGCTCGCGCCGTTGCCGGGCAGCGTGTTGAGCAGGGTCACCACCAGGGCCAGCGCGGCCACGCCCACACCGAGCAGCGCGGTGAACCGCCACCGCCGTGTCCCCGAATTCCACCCATGTCGTCCCATCGAGGGCAACGGTAACGGGGGTGGCGGGGCGGCGGCAGGTTTCCGCGGTGAACAGTACGGGCGCATTCCGGGTGAACGGTCCGCGGGGGAAATGCCGTGCGCGGGGGGCGTCCGTGCCCGATCATGGCGGCATGTCCGCCAACCCGCACGACGCTCTGCCGATCCGGCTCAACGTCGACGACAGCGACTCTCCTTCCGATGTCATCGACGCGCTGTTCCTCGGTCGTTTCACGACGGGCGAGCAGCCCTATTCGCACGCCTCCAACATCGACCGCGTACGGTCCGGCGCGACCCTGCTGCCGCCGGACGCCCGGGTGCTGCGGGTCGCCCGCGACAACGACCGCAGCGCCACCCTCGCGGAGGGCGACGGCTGGACCGTGCTCGTCTCCCGCTGGAGCAGCGGCGCGGACGTCACGGTCACCGCGACCAGCGCCGACCTGGCCAAGCGGGTCCTCGACCAGGCCACCGACGGCGCGGTCGACGAGCCCGAACCGCAGCCGGAGCACGTGACGATGGGGTTCTGGTACAACTCCCCGCGGCGCGGCCCGCACCGCACGACCCGGCAGATCTCGGCGGGCACGTGGGAGGAGGTCCGGGGCAACTACACGGCGCCGGTGGCGGACGCGATGGACCGTCTGATGAAGACGACCCCCGAGGACATCGCCGGCCGGCTGCTCCTGCTGCACGGCCCGCCCGGCACCGGCAAGACCTCCGTGCTGCGCACCCTGGCCCGCTCCTGGCGGGACTGGTGCCAGGTGGACTGTGTGCTCGACCCCGAGCGGCTGTTCAGTGACGTCGGCTATCTGATGGACATCGCGATCGGCGAGGAGGACCCGTCCGGCAAGGGTCGCTGGCGGCTGCTGCTCCTGGAGGACTGCGACGAGCTGATCCGCGGCGAGGCCAAGCACACGGCCGGGCAGGCGCTGTCCCGGCTGCTGAACCTGACCGACGGTCTGCTCGGGCAGGGGCGCAACGTCCTCGTCGGGGTCACCACCAACGAGGACCTGGAGAGGCTGCACCCGGCAGTGGTCCGGCCCGGCCGGTGTCTGGCCCGTATCGAGGTCGGCCCGCTGACCCGGCCGGAGGCGGTGGGCTGGCTGGGCACCGAGGAGGGCGTCGGCCGCGAGGGCGCCACCCTGGCGGAGCTGTACGCCCTGCGCCGGGGCACGTCCCCGACCGCCCTCCCTGAGCCGCGGGACGGCGCGGACGCGGGGCTGTATTTGTAGGGCCGGCCGTTGGCGTGGGGCCCTGGTTCAGGGCCGGCTTTTGGCCTGGGGCCCTGGTTCAGAGCCCCTGTTCCCGCTGGGGCCGGGGTGCAGGACCCGCTGTTCTCGCGGCGCCGGGTACCGGGCCCGCTGCTGTCGCGGGGGCCGGGTGCACGACCCGCCGCTGCCCGGGGCCCAGGTAGGGGACCCGACAACTGACCCCAGGGCCCGGGTACGGAACCCGCCGTTGCCCCAGGGCCCGGGTACGGGACCCGCTGCCGTCCCAGGGCCCGGGCACGGAACCCGCAACTGACCCCAGGGCCCGAGTACGGAACTCGCCGTTGCCCCAGGGCCCGGGTACGGGACCCGCTGCCGTCCCAGGGCACGGGACCCGCAACTGACCCCAGGGCCCAAGTACGGAACTCACCGTTGCCCCAGGGCCCGGGTACGGGACCCGCTGCCGTCCCAGGGCGCGGGCACGGAACCCGCCCCTGCCGCGGGCCCGAGCACACGATCCGCTGTTGTCGAGGGCCCGGGGCACGTCCGCCCCGCCCCCGGTTCAGTCCTCCTCGTACGCCGCCCGCAGGGCTTCCCGCACCGCGGTGAGGGCCGCGGCCTCGTCCAGGCCGAGCCGGCGGGCCCGCTCGGCGTAGGTCCGGGCGGCCGTCGAGGCCTCCCGTTCCGCGGCGGAGCCGGCCGCGGCGACGAAGGTGCCGTTGCGGCCCCGGGTCTCGATCACCCCGTCGGTCTCCAGCGCCCGGTAGGCCTTGGCGACCGTGTTCGCGGCCAGCCCCAGCGACTCGGCGAGCCCGCGCACGGTGGGCAGCCGGTACCCCACCGGCAGCACCCCGGCCCGCGCCTGCTCGGAGATCTGCGCCCGCACCTGCTCGTAGGGCGGTGCGCCGTCATCGATGTGGATCTTCAAGGTCACGCAGGTGATTGTCCCGCACCCGCCGGAAAATGAGAGGCACTCGGCGGCGCCCCGCCCGTAACGTGCGGCCACATGACTGTCATCGTGCGGGAGATCGGGCCCGGCGTGCGAGCGGACCTGGAGGGCTTCACCGCCGTCCGGCACAGCGCCCTGCCGTTCTACGTCATCAGCCCCGACTCCCTCGCCCACGACCTGGCCCATCTCCCCGCCGAGGCCCACTACCGGCCGCTGGTCGCCGAGGAGGACGGCGAGATCATCGGCACCGCTCAGGTCGGTCTGCTGCACGAGAGCCCGGAGCCGGGCCAGGGCTTCGTCAACGTGTACACGCATCCGGAGCGCACCCGGCGCGGCGCCGGGGGCCTGCTGCTGCGCGCCGCCGAGGAGTACCTGGCCTCGCTCGGCGCGGTCCGGCTGCTGGCCTGGGTCCTGGACGAGCCGGCCAACCGCGCCTTCGCCGAGGCGCACGGCTACCGGCCGAGCCGTTCCGCGCACTTCCTGCGCCTGGACCTCGCCCACGGCACCCTGCCCGAGCGGCGGACCCCGCCCCCCGGTGTCGAACTGCGCCCGGCCTCCGCCTTCGCGGCCGACCCGCGCCCGGTGTTCGACCTCGACGCGGAGGTCACCTCCGACGAGCCGGGCGACGCGGGCGCCGAACTCACCGACTACGAGGAGTGGTTGGCGAACGTCTGGCGGCATCCGCTGACCGACCTCGGACTGACCACGGTGGCCGTCGTCGAGGGCCGCCCCGTCGCGTTCAGTGCCGCCCGCACGGACGGCACCCGGTACGCCACCGCCATGACCGGCACGGCCCGTGCCCACCGCGGCCGGGGCCTGGCCAAACTCGCCAAGAACGACTCCCTGCACCGGGCGCGCGCGGCCGGGTACACGGAGGCGTTCACGGGCAACGACACCGGCAACGGGCCGATGCTCGCGATCAACGAGTGGTTCGGGTACGAGATCTGTGCGACGGAGGTGCGGTATGTCCGCGAACTCGGCTGAGCCGGGCGCGACGGTGGAGGTCGTCCTGGTCAAGGGCGGCCGCACGAAGATCGGTTACTCGGCGGAGCTCCTCTCCGACGACGGTGTCCGGGTCGCCGTGCGCGCCCCGTGGGCCGGGGAGGGCGTCCGGGACTTCGGTTTCGTGCGCTTCGAGGCGGGCGACGTGTTCACCGAGTACTACTGGCGGGACCGCTGGTACTCGGTGAAGGAGGTCCGTACCGCCACGGGCGCGCTGAAGGGCTGGTACTGCGACATCACGCGCCCGGCGGAACTGTCCGGCTCACGGTTGACGGTGGAGGACCTCGACCTGGACCTGTGGCGGTCGGCCGACGGCACGGACGTACGGCGCCTGGACGAGGACGAGTTCGAGGAGAGCGGTCTGCGGGAGCGCGATCCGGCGGCCGCCGCGGCTGCCGTCGCCGCCCTGGACGAACTGGAGTCCCGGGCCCGTACCGGCGACTTCACCTCCCTGCTGGACCTGCTGGACTGAGCCTCACAGCACGGCCACCGCCGCGTACCGCTCGTCGTCCACGGCCCGCCCCCAGAGCAGGGGGTCGCCGGACAGCCGTTCGAGGCGCACCTCGGCGGCGAGCGGTCCGAGGAGCGCCGTGAGCCGGGCGGCCGGGATCCCGACCGGGTCGACGGTCCCCCAGACGCCCTCGACCAGCACCATCCGTCCTCCCGGGCGCAACAGGCCCCGCCAGTGGCGCAGGGCGCGCCCGGGGTCGGGCAGGGCCCACAGGACGTGCCGGACGAGCAGGGCGTCGTAGCGCTGTTCGCCGACGGGGGGCGCGGCGGCGTCACCGGGCAGGAACACGGCGTCACGTCCGGCGAGCTTGGCGCGGGCGAGCGCGATCATGGCGGCGGAGCTGTCGACTCCGGTGACCCGGTGTCCCTGTTCGGACGCGAGCAGCGACAGGCTGCCGGTGCCGCAGCCGAGGTCGAGGACGTCGCCGGGCGGGCCGGGCAGCCAGTCGCGCAGCCGTCCGGCCCAGGCACGGCGGATCTCGGGGTCGCGCAGGCCGTGGTCGGGCTTGTCGTCGAAGGAGGGGGCCTCGGCGTCCCAGTCGGTACGCGGTGCGGTCGTCTCGTCACGGTTTCTCGCCATACGCCCGAGAGTGACACAGGCCACTGACAGTCGAAATCGTGACTGCGGCCACTGACAGAGCGGCCGCCGATGAGGAAGTCTCCCCGAAAGGGTCTACCTCCGTGAAAAACGCGGAAGACAGTAGGCACCGAAGGAGGCAGCCATGCGCCGCATCACCGTGCAGAAGCCTTTGAAGAAGTCGGAGTCGCGCCGGACTCCCCGTGAGAAGAGCGATGAACGCCCCGCGGCCCGCCCCGAGATCCGCGAGGACATCGCACGAACATGGTGGCCGGACGGCTGACCGGCCGCTCAGCTCAGCCGCTTGCGGTAGTGGACGCGGTCGTAGGGCCCGTCCACGCGGCGTTCCACGGCCTCGTAGCCGAATTTCGGGTAGATCCTCTGGTTCTCCCACATCAGGGCGTTGGTGCAGAGCCTGATCTCCGGCAGTGCGAGGGCGCGCGCGTGTGCCTCCACGAACTCCAGCAGCCGTCGCCCGACGCCGCGTCCGTGCGCGTCGGGGTGGACGGCGATGCTGTCGAGGTGGAGATGGTCGGCGTGCGCCTCGACCACGACCAGCCCGATCACGCGCCCGCCGCCGGGCTCCTCGGTGACGAACACCCGGCCGGCGGCGACGTTCGCGGCGTGATCGGCCCGCATCGGCATGGGCACCACGCCGATGCGCTCGATGTAGTGACGGTAGGCGTCGTCGGTCACGGTCTTGACCGCGGCCACGTCGGCGGCCCCGGCGGGCCGGATCTCCTCGTGCGTCATGCCCTGAACGGTAGCTACCTGAGCGGAGTCTCAGCACTCCCTTAACGGCACCATAAGGATCACCGTCACCCGCCTCCAGCAGGCGATTTCGCGGTTCCGGCGGGCTAGCTTGCTGATCGCCCCCACGGGTTCCAGCACAGCAACCGACGACTGTTCCACAGGAGTTCCCCATGCCCGCACGCCGCAGGGTCGCCACCGCCGCCTCCGTCGCCGTTGTCGGTGTCGCACCGCTCGCACTGACCGCGCTGGGGGCCGCGCCCGCGGCCGCGCACGGCTCGATGGGCGACCCGGTCAGCCGGGTTGCGCAGTGCTACGCGGAGGGCCCCGAGAGCCCGAGGTCCGCCGCCTGCAAGGCGGCCGTCGCGGCCGGGGGAACGCAGGCGCTGTACGACTGGAACGGCATCCGCATCGGTGACGCGGCCGGACGCCACCAGGAGTTGATCCCCGACGGCAAGCTGTGCAGCGCGGGCAGCGACGCGTTCAAGGGCCTGGACCTGGCCCGCGCCGACTGGCCGGCCACGAGCGTCAGCAGCGGCTCGTACACCTTCAAGTACCGGGTGACCGCGCCCCACAAGGGCACCTTCAAGGTGTACGTCACCAAGGAGGGCTACGACCCGACGCAGCCGCTGGCCTGGGGCGACCTGGACCTCGCCAACCCGGTGGCGACGGTCACCGACCCGGCCGCGTCCGGCGGCTTCTACACCTTCTCCGGCACGCTGCCGGAGCGTTCCGGCAAGCAGGTCCTGTACGCGGTCTGGCAGCGCTCGGACAGCCCGGAGGCGTTCTACTCCTGCTCGGACGTCACCTTCGGCGGCGCGAGCGGCGGCAGCGGCTCCGGCACGGGGGCCGACACGGGTTCCGGCTCGGGGTCCGGCTCGGGTTCGGGGGACACGGCGGACGACGCCCCCGCGCCGACCGCCTCCGCGCCCTCCGAGGAGCAGATCGAGGACGGCGCCGAGGAGTCGACGATCGAGCACGGGGGCCACGGCGACCAGGACGCCAGTACCTCGGCGGAGCCCGTCGCGGAGAACGAGGACGGCGGTGAGGAGACGGCCGCCGCCAACCGGCCGAAGGCGGCCGGGACCACGGAGAACCTCGCCGAGACCGGCGGCGACAGCAGCACCTCGTACATCGCGATGGGCGGTGCGGCGACCCTGGCGCTCGGCGCCGCCGCCCTGTTCATGTCGGTGCGGCGGCGGGCCGCGGCGGGCGGCCGGCACGACCGCTGACCCTCGGGGACTCCGGGGCCTGACGGGCGGCTCAGGCCGGTCAGGCCCCGGTGGGGCTCAACTGAACGCCGACGCGCAGGTGGTGCGCTTCGCGCGCGCGGGGTCGAGGGCGTTGGCGACCTCGTGGAAGGCGATCCGGTCGAACAGCCCGATCGCCAGGTGCTCGGACAGATCGACCGGGCACAGGTCCTGGAGCAGGACGTTGCGGACGTCCGGCCCGTCCAGGAACTGGCTCCGGTACGGCGTCACGACCTGGTCGTACTTGGTGGCGATGACCGTGTACCTGACGCCGGGCACGGTGTCGCCGCCCGCGTTCAGCTTGGTGAGAAAGGCGGAGCCGACGATCTGGTCGGCGAGTCCGGGCGTGGCGGCGGAGAGCAGGTCCTCGGCGCCCGGGAAGAAGGGCAGCAGGTTGGTGAGGCCGGACAGGTTGGTGCCGTGGTTGTCGGGCGCGATACCGACCAGGGCGTTCACCTCGGCCGCTCCGCCGAGGAACTTCAGGTAGTAGCGGGGCATCATGCCGCCCTGCGAATGGCCCACCAGGTCCGCCTCGGCGGCACCGGTCGCGGCGAGCACCTTGTCGACGAAGGCGTCCAGTTGCTCCGCCGACCGGTCGATCCGGCCCAGTCCGTGGAAGAACGGCACGCCGGGCAGCTGACCGTAGTCGAGCGAGAAGACGCAGTAGCCGCGCTTGGTCAGATAGGGCGCGAGACCGAGCCAGTTGTCGACGGAGTTGCCGAAGGTGCCGTGCACCAGGACGACGGGCCGGGGGTGTGCGGCGGAGGGCTTGCAGGAGTAGTCGTTCCAGCCGGAACTGGTGGTCTCGGCGGCCTGGGCGGTCGTGGCGGCGGGGACGACGGCGACCGCGGCGGTCAGCAGCAGCGCGGCCAGTGGTCGGAACAGTCTCTTCCAGGGCAGCATCGGGTGATCTCCTCGCGGCTCAAGGGGGAGGTACGACGGCCTTGCGCCCTGTGATCCGGATCACGGGATACTGGTTCAACTGCCAAGTTACGGACCAGTAGTTCAAGGGGGAAGTTACGCGTCAGTAAAAACTTCCAGTGATAGCCGGTGTCGACCGGTGAAGGGTGTAATGGGGCTGACGAAACGTCACCAGGTGGGCTTGATGGGACCATAGGGCGCGATGCGGGCCAGCCGGTCGCGCAACGCCCGCAGTTCACCCGCACCGAGCACGCCCTCCCAGGCCCGCACGGCGTCGGCCATCGCCGCCTCGGCCGCCCGGGTGCAGGCCCAGCCCCGTTCGGTCAGGACGACCAGCCGGGCACGCGCGTCCTCGGGATGCGGCCGGCGCTCGACGTACCCCTTGCGCACCAGCTCGTCGACGAGCTGGCTCGCGGCCTGCTTGGTGACCCCCAGATGCGCCGCCAGCTCGGTGGCGGTCGCGCCGTGCGGGGCGAGCCGGGCGAAGGCGAAGCCGTGCGCGGGCCGCATCCCCTCGAAACCCCGGGCCACGACCCCGTCGTTGATGCGCTGGGTCAGCTCGCCGGCGGCGGCGAGCAGGGCGGTGGACAGGGCGACGGCCTCGGAGTTGTGCACGCAGGCATTGAAACACCCTTGACTGGATGGTCAAGCGGCTTGACCATGGAGACCGACCAATTGGTCAAGCAGCTTGACCATCTATCCCCGGGGGAGAGCCATGCCCGTGATCCGCTCGTCCGACACCGTCACCCACGACATCCACGGCGTCCGCTTCGTCTCGTACGCCGCACCCCGCACCGGCAGCAAGGAGCTGTGCGCCTGGCGCGGCGAGGTCCCGCCGGGGACCAGGGCGCCGGCCCACACCGTCGACCGGGAGGAGATCCTGCACGTCCTCGTCGGCAGCCTGCGCGTCACGGTCGACGGCCGCACCGACGACCTCGCCGCCGGCGACACCCTCGTCGTCAACGCGGGCGCGACCCTCGCCGTCGAGAACCCGGCCGACCACACCGCCCTGACCTGGGTGACCACCTCCGTGGGCCTGACGGCCGAACTGGCCGACGGCACCGTGCTCACTCCCCCGTGGGCCAACTGACCCCACGCCCGCCCAACCGGACCGGCCGCGGGCGGACGACCGCCGGCGGCCGGCGCGGGCGGGGTTCACGCCGCCAGCACCCCCGGCACCACCGCCCGGGGCCCGAACCTCGCCCGCAGCAGGTCCGCGACCTCCTCGATCCGCCGCACCTTCTCGTCGACCGGGTCCAGGCTGAGCTGGTACGAGGCCCCCTCGGCGGGGTCGAGCCCCTCCGCCCGCAGCGCGAGCGCGCGCACCCGGGCCCGCTGGAGTCCCAGCGCCTCGTACATCCCGTACGCCACCCGGGTCAGCGCGGCCGAGTGCGCGGTCGGCTCCTTCAGGGTCCGGCTGCGCGTGGTCGCCGAGCGGTCCGCGTACCGCACGGTGAGCGTCAGCGTCCCGCACACCTGGTCCAGCGCCCGCAGCCGGGCCCCCAGCTCTTCGGCGGCCGAGACCAGCGCCCGCCGGTGCCGGTCGGGGTCCAGTTCGTCGCGCCCGAAGGGGCGTTCGGTGACCAGGGAGCGGGCGGACCCGTCCGGCACCACCCGTCCGCGGTCCACCCCGTTGGCCTTCTCGTGCAGCTCCCGTCCCGCCTTCGCCCCGACCAGCCGTTGCAGCGTGGACAGCGGTGCGGAGGCGACCCGGCCGAGGCTGTCGAGGCCGTACTCGCACAGGGTGCGGGCGGTGGCCGGGCCCACCCCCGGCAGCGCCGTGACGGGCCGGTCGGCGAGGAACTCCACGACGGCGTCACGCTCCGGCGGCACGACACAGGTCACCCCGGGCCGGGCGTCCCGCAGCGCCATCCGGGCCAGCGTGGTCCCCGGGCCGGCCCCGATCACGCAGTCCACGCCGTACAGCGCGAGCGCCCGCACCCGGATCACGGAGGCCAGTTCGACCGCGCTGCGCCCGAAGTACCTTTCGGCGCCCCGCAGATCGACCAGCGCCCCGTCCGGCGGCAGCGCCTCCACCACGGGCGAGAACTCCTCCAGCAGCCCGAGCAGCCCGGGCGGGGCCGCCTCGTGCATCGGCGGCAGCTGGAAACGTACGCAGAGAATGGTCATCCCGCACTCCCCGGACTCTGATGCCACAACTTCCTTGTCTGTGAGGGCTCCTGACCCGCGGGACGCAGATCGGCCCACGGATGCATTTCGTATCCGGTCGGCATCTGGATGCGTCGGCCGCCGGTCGGGTCGGCGCCGCCCTCGGGCACCGGCTCCGCGAGCCGCGCCGCCACCGTGTCGAGCCCGCCCTCCGCGCGCAGTTCGACCAGTTCGGCGAGGTTCCAGGCGGCGGCGCCCACCACACTGAGGCTGCGCGGCCCGCGCCGCTGGACCACTCCGCGCACCAGCAGCAGCCAGGAGTGGAAGACGGTGTGCGCGCAGGCGTCGTGGGAGTCGTCGAAGAAGGCGAGGTCGACCAGGCCGGTGCCGTCGTCGAGGGTGGAGAAGATGACCCGCTTGCCGGACCGGATCGGCGGGGTCTGGGTGGCCGCCTTGGCGCCCGCGACCAGCACCGTCTCCCCGTGCCGCACCTCGCGCAGCCGGCGCGCGCCGACCACGCCCAGCTCCGCCAGGAACTCCCGGTGGTCGTCCATCAGATGGCGCGAGGCGTCCATGGAGAGCACGCCCAGCTCGGCGCTGAGCCGCTCGGCGGAGGACAGGTCCGGCAGCCCGGCGGGCGCGGTCCTCCGCCCGCCGGACAGCGGGAGTTGACCGCCTCCGGCACCCCGCGCGCCCCGGTGCAGCTCGGTCAGGTGCAGTTGCAGATCACGCCGGTTGGCGCCGAACGCGTCCAACGCGCCGACCTGCGCCAGCCTCTGGGCCAGAGGACGGCTCGGCCGGGCCCGCTCCCAGAAGTCCAGCAGCGAGGCGTACGGCTGCCCGGCCGCGATCCGCGCCGCCTCGGCCTCGCTGATGCCGTGCACGTCGGAGAGGGCGAGCCGCAGCCCCCACACCGAAGGCGATTCAGACACCAGTTCGATACGGTGGGCGACCGCCGACCGGTTCACGTCCAGGGGCAGGACCGGCACCCCCCGCCGCCGCGCGTCCGCCAGCAGCAGCCGCTTGGGGTACATCCCGGGGTCGTGGGTGAGCAGCCCGGCGTAGAAGGCGGCCGGGTGGTGCGCCTTCAGCCAGGCCGACTGGTACGTCGGCACGGCGAAGGCCACCGCGTGCGCCTTGCAGAAGCCGTACGACCCGAAGGCCTCGACGATCTCCCAGGTCCGCCGGACCGTCTCCGCGTCGTACCCCCGGGCCGCCGCGTGCTCGGCGAACCAGAACCTGATCCGCCCCTGCGACTCCGGGTCGGACAGCCCGCGCCGCACCCGGTCCGCCTCGGCGCGTCCGCAGCCGGTCATGATGTCGACGATGTCGATGACCTGCTCGTGGAAGACGACGACCCCGTAGGTCCCCTTCAGCGGCTCCTCCAGGTCGGGGTGCGGGTAGCGCACCGGCGCCCGCCCGTGCCGGGCCTCGATGAACGGCCGCACCATGTCGGCGGCGACCGGTCCGGGCCGGAAGAGCGAGATGTCGACGACCAGGTCGTGGAAGGTGGCCGGCTGAAGCCGTCCGACCAGGTCCCGCTGGCCCGGCGACTCGATCTGGAAGCAGCCGAGCGTCTCGGTGGACCGGATCAGCGCGTACGTCGCCGGGTCGCCGGGCGGTACGGAGTCCAGGTCGAGCCTCGACCCCGTCGCCCGCTCCACCTCCGCGACCGCGTGCGTCATCGCCGACTGCATCCGCACGCCCAGCACATCGAGCTTGAGCAGCCCCAGGTCCTCCACGTCGTCCTTGTCGAACTGCGACATGGGAAAGCCCTCGCCGCCGGTCGGCACGACCGGGGTACGGGCGAGCAGGGAGGCGTCGGACAGGAGCACTCCGCAGGGGTGCATGGCGACCCCGCGCGGCAGGGCGTCCAGGGCCTCGGTCAGCTCCCACAGCCGCCCGTACTTCTCCTTCTCCCCCGCCAGTTCCCGCAGTTCGGGCAGTTCCTCCAGCGCGGCCCGGGCGTCGCGGGCGCGGAGGTGCGGGAAGGACTTGGCGATGCGGTCGATGTCCGCGGGGTCCATGGACAGGGCCGCGCCCACGTCCCGGATCGCGTGGCGGACCCGGTACGTCTCGGGCATCGCGACCGTGGCCACCCGCTCGGCGCCGAACCGGCCGATGATCGCGCGGTAGACCTCCGGCCGGCGCGCGGACTCCACGTCGATGTCGATGTCGGGCAGCACCGACCGGCGCTCGGACAGGAAGCGCTCCATCAGCAGCCCGTGCTCGACGGGGTCGGCGTGGGCGATGCCGAGGAGGTGGTTGACGAGCGAGCCCGCACCGGACCCGCGCGCGGCCACCCGGATGCCCATGCCCTTCACGTCGTCCACGACCCGAGCGACCGTCAGGAAGTAGGAGGCGAAGCCGTGGTGGGCGATGACGTCCAGCTCCCGGTGCATCCGCTCCCAGTAGGGGCGCCGGCCCGCGTAGCCGCGCAGCACCATCCCGGCCGCCGCCCGCGAGGCGAGCACCCGCTGGGCGGTACGCCGGTCCGCGCCGACCAGAGCCGGTTCGGGGAAGCGGACGGTGCCGATGCCGAGGTCGTCCTCGGGGTCGACCAGGCACTCGGCGGCCGTCGCCCGCGTCTGCTCCAGCAGCCGGTGCGCGGTGTCGCGCCGGAAGCCCGCGGCCTCCACGATCCGCTCGGCGGCGTCCAGCATGGCGTCGACGCCCTTGAGCCAGGCCTCACCGGAGTCCAGCTCCTTGGCGGGGTCGACGGGGACGAGCCGGCGGGCGGCGTCCAGGATGTCGGCGACCGGGCCCTGACCTGGGTCGGCGTAGCGGACGGCGTTGCTGAGCACCGGCCTGATCCGCTGCTCGGCCGCGAAACCGACGGTGCGGGCGGCCAGCCGCAGGGAGCCGGGGCCGGTGCCCTTGCGGCCGTGCCAGACGGCCTCCAGGCGCAGCGCGTCGCCGTAGACCTCCCGCCAGGGGATCAGCAGCCGGGCCGCGCGGTCGGGGCGGCCGGCGGCGAGGGCGCGGCCGACGTCGGAGTCGGGACCGAGCAGGACGGTGAGTCCGTCGCCCCGGTTGTCGGCCCGGGGCAGCAGCGGCGGGCCCTCTCCGGAGTGCGATGCGGTGACGATTCCGCAGAGATCGGCCCAGCCGCGGGCGCCGTCCCGGGCGAGGAAGGCGACCCGGGGTGTCGACTCGTCGATGAAGGCACCGCCCCGCACGGGGGCCCGGCGCCGCTCCGGCCGCTCGGGGTCCGGCCGCCGCGCCCCCCTCCCCCGCCCCTCGGCTCCCTCCTGCCGGACGAGGCCCCCCTGACGTACGGGGTTCTCCCGCCGTACGGGGTTCTCCCCCCTCGCGAGGCTCTCGGGGTCGAAGCCCTCCACCGCCAGTTCCGTGCCGAACAGGGGCCGGACCCCCGCCTTCGCGCAGGCCTTGGCGAAGCGGACGGCGCCCGCGAGGGTGTCGCGGTCGGTGAGGGCGAGGGCGTCCATGCCCCGTTCGGCGGCACGCTCGGCCAGCCGCTCCGGATGCGAGGCGCCATAGCGCAGGGAGAACCCGGAAGCGGTGCGCAGATGCGTGAACCCGGGCATCCACCCCTCCGAAATCGAACACTAGTTCCCGACCACCGCACCCCACCATAGACCAAATCTCGAACACATGTACGACAACGGTTCACCCCTCCCCCGCCTGCGGAAACGTCCGTCCGGGCAGACGAAAGTCCCGCCCCTCGCGCGCGGGGCGGGACTTTCACGGAGCGTGCGGAGCCTCAGCCGATCTCGGTACCCGTGGCCGACAGCGCCTCGGTCACCGGCTGGAAGAAGGTCTCCCCGCCGGAGGCGCAGTCACCGCTGCCGCCGGAGGTGAGGCCGACCGCCTTGTCGCCGGAGAACAGCGAGCCGCCGCTGTCACCGGGCTCGGCGCAGACATCGGTCTGGATGAGTCCGTTGACGATGTCGCCGTTGCCGTAGTTCACGGTGGCGTCGAGACCGGTGACCGCGCCGGAGTGCACCTGGGTGGTCGAGCCGCTCCGGGTGACCTGCATGCCGACCGTCGCGTCGGCCGCGCCGGAGATCGCCTGGGCGGAACCGTCGTAGAGGTTGACCTCGCTCGGGTGGTCGACCTCGGCGGTGTACTTCACCAGGCCGTAGTCGTTGTCCGGGAAGCTGGACACCTCGTTGGTGCCGAGCTGGTTCCCACTGGCGTCCTGCCAGTTGGTGATGCCTTCCGTGCAGTGTCCCGCGGTCAGGAAGAACGGCTCCCCGCCCTTGACCACGTTGAAGCCGAGCGAACAGCGGCCGCTGCCGTCGGTGATGGCGTCGCCGCCCGCGACGAAGGGCTTGAACTCTCCCTTGGTGCGCTGGAGTTCCGCCGTCGCCCCGAGCCCGTCGACGACCTCGGTGAGCTTGGCCCACTCGGCGTCGGAGACCGTGCGGTCCGCGGTGACCACGACCTTGTTGGTCGTCGGGTCGGTCACCCAGGAGGTGCCCGGGATGGTGGCGTCCTGCTTGAGCGTGCCGCGCGCGCTCTTCAGCTCGGCGAGGGAGTTCGCCACGACCCGCGCCTTCGCGCCGGCGGCCTCGACGGTCTCCGCCGCGCCCTCGTCCAGCACGTTCACGACGAGGTTCCTGCCGTCCGCGTCGTAGTACACGCCGGCCGCGTCCGCGCCGAGGTTCTTGACCAGCGTCGAGGCGAGCTTTCCGGCCGCCGTGACCGACAGGGTCTCGGGGGCGGCGTCCGTCGGCGACTCGCTCGCGTTCGCAGTCTGGAAGGTGACTCCAGCGGCCACCAGTGCGGTGATGCCCGCACCTACCACTGCGGCCCGCCGCTTGGGTATGCGTCGGTGCTTCAACTCACGTCCTCCTGTGGGGGGTCGATCCGGAGGCTGTGGGGGCCTCCGGACCGGAAGGCGTTCGGTCACAGGGGCGGCGTACCGCAAAATGCCGCGTCCGTGCCGGTTGATCGCCGCCTACTATTCCGAGCCTCACAGGGGGCACACAAGGTCGACTTCCGGACGTACACACGGAGTTCACACCATGCCCGCGCATTCTTGACCGTGCACAGTCAGCACGGGCGGCTTCGCGCTGCAAACACTACCTGCGAGTAACCGATATGCGCCGAGTGAGGTCTACGCCTGTCCTGAAACAGCCCTGACAGGGCGCGGCTCCAAGGGCGTTCAGACAGACGGGAGTTGACCGTCGGGAGAAGAAGGCGCTTGCTGTCCCGCGGCGGGCACGGGCGAAGGCGCGGGCGCGGGCGCGGGCTGCGACGGGACGGCCTCGGCCACCGGCGGCTGGGGCTGCGGCTGCGGCTGCGGCTGCGGCTGCGGCTGCGGCTGGAACACCGGTTGCTGGGCGCGTTCCAGGAAGCGCAGCAGCTCCACCGGGAACGGCAGCACCAGGGTGGAGTTCTTCTCCGCGGCGACGGCCACCACCGTCTGGAGCAGGCGGAGCTGGAGGGCGGAGGGGGTGTCCTCCATCTGCTGGGCGGCCTCGGCGAGCTTCTTCGACGCCTGGAGTTCGGCGTCGGCGTTGATGATCCGGGCCCGCCGCTCCCGGTCCGCCTCGGCCTGCCGGGCCATCGACCGCTTCATCGTCTCGGGCAGGGAGACGTCCTTGATCTCCACCCGGTCGATCTGCACGCCCCAGCCGATCGCCGGGCTGTCGATCATCAGCTCCAGGCCCTGGTTGAGCTTCTCCCGGTCCGAGAGGAGGTCGTCCAGATCGCTCTTGCCGATGATCGAACGCAGCGAGGTCTGCGCCATCTGCGAGACCGCGAACCGGTAGTCCTCGACCTTCACCAGGGCGTCGGCCGCGTCCACGACCTTGAAGTAGACGACCGCGTCCACCCGCACGGTGACGTTGTCCCGGGTGATGCCCTCCTGGGCCGGCACCGGCATCGTCACGATCTGCATGTTGACCTTGTGCAGCCGGTCCACGCCCGGGACGACCAGGGTGAAACCCGGGCCGCGCACCTGGGGGCGGAGCCTGCCGAGCCGGAAGACGACACCGCGCTCGTACTGTTTGACCACGCGCGCCGCGGACATCACGTACACCGCTCCGACGGAGGCGAGCGCCGCCCCCGCCGCTACCAGCTCCTCGACCATCGCGGCCCCCAGAGTCCGACGTGGACGCATCGGGCGGCCAGGTGCCCACCCGGTGTCCGTCTCGACGGTAACCCCGTGGCCGGACAAGGGCGAGCCCCCGCACACCAGTTGTGTGCGGGGGCCCGTGCGCTGCCGGCTGCGTGCGCGGGTGGGTCTAGAAGACGCTCATCCCGTAGGCGTTCAGGGCCTCCACCACGGGCTGGAAGAACGTGGTGCCGCCCGAGGAGCAGTTGCCGCTGCCGCCCGAGGTCAGACCGTAGGCGGTGCCGTTGCTGCCGTAGAGCGGGCCACCGGAGTCGCCGGGCTCGGCACAGACGTTGGTCTGGATCATGCCGTAGACGATGTCGCCGCCGCCGTAGTTGACGGTCGCGTTGAGACCGGTGACGGTGCCGGTGTGGATGCCGGTGGTGGAGCCGTCACGGATGACGCTGGTGCCCACGGTCGGGTTGGCCGCGCGGACGATGTCCGTGTTGCCGGCGGTGCCCGACTTGGTGACCGTGGTGTTGGTGTAGCGCACCAGGCCGTAGTCGTTCGTCGGGAAGCTGGAGCCGGAGGTCGGCCCGAGCACCGTCGTACGACCGGAGTTGGAGTACCACGAACCCGCGCCGTCGGTGCAGTGGCCGGCGGTCAGGAAGTAGTAGGCGCCCGCGCTGTTGCGGACGTTGAAGCCGAGGGAACAGCGCCAGCTACTCGCATAGATGGCGTCGCCGCCCGCGATGTACTTCTCGAACTTGCCCGCGGTGCGCTTGATGGTGAGGGCGTCGGCGTTGGCTCCGGCCTGCTCGCGGATCTGGGCGATCTCGGCCTTGGAGACCGTGCTGTCGACGGTGACGACGACACGGTTGGTCTTGCTGTCGACGGCCCAGGCGGTCCCCGGCACATCTGCCTTGAGCACAGAGCCGCTCGCGCTCTTCAGCTCGGCGGAGCTGAAGGCGGTGGGGGTGTCGGCCGCGTTCGCGCTGGGGATCGCGATGGCTGCGGCGGCCACGAGGCCGGTCGATACGGCGATCAGCCGAGTCCGTCTCGTGATTCCGCTGCGAGGGGTGGTGCGCTTGATCCTCACTTTTCGTTCCTCCACATGGGAAGTCGGGGGCCCTCGTGGGGTTTTCGGGCCCGTGAGGCGCAGCCAGGAACCGGGGTCGTCCGGATTCCGAACATGCCGTGCTCCTGACAAGCGCTGTGGGGGAGTATTCGGCGGCACGCCCGACCGGCGCAAGAGCGCCTTTCGGCCGTCAACTTTTGAATCATCGACGAAACAGCCGCGCCGCCGGGGCTCTCGGGCGGCCCGGCGCGAGAAGGCCGACGACCGCTGACGATCATTCACGAACGCAGGCGGGGACGGCCGCACGAGGGCCCGCCGCCTGCCGCGAAGCCCGTCGGCCACCTACCCCCGCCACCCCGGCGCAAGGCCCGTCGACCCCCGGACCGCGCCACCCCGACACACCCGCCCCACCACCACAGCCGCCCCTCGGCCGCACCCGGCCACCCCGGCCGCCGCACCCGTCCCACCTCGGCCACTACCCGGGCGGCCGCACCCCACCCAACCCGGCGACCACCCCGCCGTCACACCGCACCCGCCTAGCAGTTGCACCCGCAGTCACACCCGTCGCAGCCGCAGCTGTCACAGCAGTTGCTGCAACAGTCACAGCAGCTGCAGCAGTCCCCGCACCCGCTGCAATCGCAACTGCTGCACAGCCCCTCCCGTCGCTGGCGCGTCCAGGGGTCCTCGAACTCCCCGCAGCACATCTGACAGGTACAAGCCAATCCGGCCCATACGGCGCACCCCGCGAGCAACCCGCGCCGGTCCCGCCGCGGCGGCTCCGGCGGCAGTCCCGGACCGCCCGGGCCCCCGGGCGGCGCGTAGGGCCCGGCCATGTGGGAGCACGACGCCGACCCGAACGCCCGGTCCACCGACCGCCCCAGCTCGTGCACGAGCAGCAGATGCGCGAGCTTCGGATCGGTGAAGGACACCTCCCGCAGCGCCAGCCGTATGCCGTGCAGCGCGTCGTCGGCCAGCCGGCGGGCCTCCGCGAGCGACGTCCCCGTCGCGGTCAGCGGGTTCCACGCGCCCGACGCGGCGTCAGTTTCCCTGTCCTCCACGGCGTCCAGCAGATGCGCGAGCCGCCCGAACAGCCGCCCCGCCTCGGCGAGCGGCTCGGCGTTGCCGGGCCGGCCGGCCAGCACCGCGGTGTGCGCGAAGGCCGCCCCGGTCGCGGTCTCGGTCGGCTCGGTCACCACCAGCAGCGAGGTGCCGAGGCCCGCCAGCGCCTCGATCCCGGTCTGCCGCTCCACCGCGTCCACCAGCAGCCCGGTGTCGAAGCCGACCGCGGAGCCGCCGCGCGCGCCCGCGGCGTCCCAGCCGGCCGCGACCCGGCGGGCGGCCAGCGCCACCGGCCTGCGCGCCAGCAGCCCGTCCCCGTCGGCGACATGGTCCCGCACCTTGGCCGAGGCCAGCACCAGCGAGACCGCGGCAGCGAGCCGCGCGCCCTCGCCCCGGGCGACGGAGGCGGTGCGCATCCCGCGCAGCGGACAGGGCCCGGCCTTGCGCCGCAGCCCGTCGGCCGCCTCGGCCTGAGCCTCCGTCAGAACCGAGATCAGCAGGCCGTCGTAGTTGGTCACCACCCGGGCGAACTGACCGTGGTCCCCGCGCAACGCCAGGCAGAGACCGCACAGATGGGCCATCCACTGACCGGCGAGACGCTCCCCCAGCCGGTGCCGACAGGGCCTGACGATTCCGAACACGACGCTCCCCCGAGGTTGGTACGACACGAGCCGCCGCATCGTACCGACCGCTCCCGCGGCCCGTTTCGCGGCCTCCTCGTTCACCCGTACGCACCGCACATCACCCATACGCCGTGAAGAATCATATTTCACTCACAGTCAGCAGCCATGCGGGGCAAGGCCCTTGGCGCTACTGGGCCCTCGACGTACGCGCCGTGCACCAGTACCGTCACAAACCCCCCGCGCGGCGTCTATCCACTTGGCGCGCCGTCCGCATCATGGATGACCATAGGGATGCGGAAAGCAAGAAAGACCGCTGTGAGAGGAGGCGTCCATGGGATCGGTGCGCAAGGCGAGTGCCTGGCTGGGCCTCGTTGACGACAACGATGACGAGCGTTACTACGACGACGACTACTCCGAAGGGACCGAGTCCGGGGAGGCCTGGGTCACCGACCCCCGGGTCAAGGTGGCCTCGGACGTCGCCGAGGAGAAGGGCCGCCGGATCGGCACGGTCACTCCGGACAGCTTCCGGGACGCCCGGCACATCGGCGAACTGTTCCGGGAAGGCGTCCCGGTGATCATGAACCTCACCGCCATGGAGGCCACCGACGCCAAGCGCGTCGTCGACTTCGCCGCCGGTCTGATCTTCGGCCTGCGCGGTTCGATCGAGCGGGTCTCCACCCGGGTGTTCCTGCTGACCCCGGCCGACACGGAGATCATCAACGGCGAGCCCGCCGCGCACCGCGCGGACGGTTTCTTCAACCAGAGCTGAGGCAGGGCCGTTAGTCGGCCCTGCCCCCTCGGGGGTTCACCGGAAGGCGTCGAGCCCGGTGAGCGCCTTGCCCAGCACGAGCTGGTGCATCTCGACGGTGCCCTCGTACGTCAGCACCGATTCGAGGTTCGTCGCGTGCCGCATGATCGGGTACTCCAGCGAGATCCCGTTGGCGCCGAGGACCGTCCGCGCCGTACGGCAGATGTCGATGGCCTCACGGACGTTGTTGAGCTTGCCGAAGCTGACCTGCTCGGGACGCAGGCGGCCGGCGTCCATCCGCCGCCCGAGATGGTGCGCGAGCAGAATCCCCTTGTGCAGTTCGACCGCCATGTCGGCGAGCTTGGCCTGGGTGAGCTGGAAGCCCCCGATCGGCCGCCCGAACTGTTCCCTCGACTTCGCGTAGTCGACCGCCGCCTCGAAGCAGGAGCGCGCCGCGCCCATGGCGCCCCAGACGATGCCGTAGCGCGCGTGCGACAGACAGCTCAGCGGGCCGCGCAACCCGGTGACCTCGGGCAGGACCGCCTCGGCGGGCAGCCGCACCTCGTCCAGGACGAGTTCGCTGGTGACCGAGGCGCGCAGGGAGAGCTTGTGCTTGATCTCGGGGGCCGAGAAACCGGGGCTGTCGGTGGGCACCACGAAGCCGCGGATACCGTCCTCGGTCTGCGCCCACACCACCGCGACCCCGGCCACGAACCCGTTGGTGATCCACATCTTGCGGCCGGTCAGCACCCAGTCGGAGCCGTCGCGCTTGGCGTACGTCCGCATGGAGGCGGGGTCGGAGCCGTGGTCGGGTTCGGTGAGCCCGAAGCAGCCGATCACCTCACCCGAGGCCATCGAGGGCAGCCACGCCCGCTTCTGCTCCTCGCTGCCGAAGCGGTGGATCGCGTACATGGCGAGGGAGCCCTGCACGGAGACCAGGGACCGGATGCCGGAGTCGGCGGCCTCCAGCTCCAGACAGGCGAGCCCGTACTGGACGGCGGAGGCGCCGGCGCAGCCGTAGCCGCTCAGCGACATGCCGAGCGCGCCGAGGGAGCCCAGCTCGCGGGCGAGCTCCCGGATGACGGGCAGCTCGCCGGTCTCGTACCACTCGGCGACGTACGGCAGGACTCGGTCGGCGGCCCAGCGGCGGACGGTGTCGCGGACCGCGAGGTCCTCGGGCTGGAGGAGGTCGTCGATCCCGAGCGGATCGGCGGGATCGAACGGGGGCAACGGCATGGGAGACCCTCCGGCAGCTCAAAACTAGCGGTGCTAGTCACGGGTTGAAGGCCGACGTTACGACGCAGTCTCCACCACGTCCAGCCTTCTCAGGCGGAGACCGGGGACTCCGCGACCTCCCGGGGCGCGGGCACCTCCACGGGCGCCGCCGCGAGCTGCTCGCAGTTCATGGTCCGGGGCAGCCTGAGCGCCATCACCGCGCCGAGCAGCAGCAGCCCCGCGCTGACCAGCAGCGTCACATGGAGCCCGTGGACGAAGCAGTTCCGGGCCACCTCGCGCAGGGTCTCCCCGGCGGTGCCGCCCAGCCGGCCGGCGACCTCGTAGGCCTCGCCCAGCGAGTGCCCGGCCGCCGCGGACGCCGAGGCGGGGACCCCGGGCACGGACGCCAGGCCGGGGGCGTAGGCCGCGTTCATCACGCTGCCCAGCAGTGCGATGCCGATGCCCGCGCCGAGCTGGTAGGAGGTCTCGCCGATCGCCGCGGCGCCGCCCGCCTGGTCCGGCGGGGCCTCGCTCAGCATCGACTCGTACGCCCCGAACAGGGTGGTCTCCAGGCCGAAGCCCAGCAGCACGAACCCGGAGAGCATCAGCGCGGGATTGTCCGTCCCGCCCATCGCGGTCAGCAGCACCACCGCGAAAGCGGTCAGGCAGAACCCGGAGCACACCATCGTCCGCGGCCCGAACCGGCGCAGCATCCGGGCGCCGGCGAGTCCGGCGCTCATCGCCGCGATGGTCAGGGGCAGCAGCCGCAGCCCGGTCTCCAGCGGCGACAGTCCGAGCACCAGTTGGAGGTACTGGGCCGCGATCAGCTCCAGGCCGACCAGGGCGAGCATCGCCAGGACGATGCAGCCCACCGAGGTGCTGAACGCGGGACGGGCGAACATCCCGAGGTCGACCAGGGGGTGCTCGCGGCGCCGCTGGCGCCGTACGAACAGGATCAGCAGGGCGGCGCCCAGCAGCAGGGGGACCGCGGTGCCGCCGTCCAGCTCGCCGCCGCCGAGCCGTTTCACGCCCAGCACGACACCGAAGAGACCGGCCGCCGCCATCAGGGCGCCGGCCACGTCCCAGGGTCCGTCCGCCGTGCCCTTCGACTCGGGCAGCAGCATCCGGCCCACGGGCAGGCTGACCAGCATCAACGGAATGTTGACGAGGAAGACCGAGCCCCACCAGAAGTGCTCCAGCAGGAACCCGCCGAGCAGCGGTCCGACGGCCGCGCCGACCGCGGCCACCGCGCTCCAGATGCCGATGGCGAGCGCCCGCTCGCGCCGGTCGGGGAAGACCTGGCGGAGGATCGACAGGGTGGCCGGCATGATCATCGCGCCGCCGACGCCGAGCAGCGCCCGGGCCACGATCAGCACCTGGGCGGTGTCGGCGAGGGCGGCCATCGCGGAGGCGACGCCGAACAGGGCGTAGCCGAGGAGCAGGATCCGTCTGCGGCCCACGCGGTCACCGAGCGTGCCGAAGAGGATCAGCAGCGAGGCGCAGACGAGCGGGTAGATGTCGACGATCCAGAGCAGCTCTATGGCGCCCGGCCTGAGATCCTCGGTGACGGCGGGTACCGCCACGTGCAGCACGGTGGCGTCGACGGCGACCAGCAGCAGGCTGGCGCAGAGGACGACGAGGACGACCCAGCGGTTGGCACCGGCCCCGGCAGCCCGACGGCGCAGCACAGCGGCCGTGGTCGTACCGGACATGTACGTACCTCCCAGACGTTCCCCCGACTTCGGCGGGCTCACGGGGTGGGGACTCCCCGTGACTCGGCCGGAGAGGAGCGGTGATCCCCGGCCCGCGCAACGAAGCGAGTGACTCGTCAGCGTACGCGAGTCCGCGCCGGTGGCCAGTGGCGGACCTCTCAGACTCCGGACTGAACACGTGTGGCGTACGCCACTCCCGCCTCCGTGGAGGGCCGGCTGCCGGGAGCCGGGACCGCCTCGTTCGTGCGGGACCGACGCGCGGCGCCCGCCGGCCGCGCGCGGACGATGGGACGCGCCCCCTCCCCCGCCCCCGGCACGACCGCGCCGGGCGCGTACGTCGTCCGGTGCGCTCCGGGCATGGCGCTCGCGCCCCTGGGCGCCGCCCGCCGTGACCCGTTCGAGCACGTCCGGTGATCGCCAGGAGAATTCAGCACCAGGTTTCGGTGAACGAATTCAAAAGCGGTATAAAACCGTACGCATGAATGATCAAAGGAATTGAAGGGCCCGGCCGCCGCCGAATGCGAAGTCACAGGAAATAAGGCGCCCGTTGAGAGGAATCCCACATCACATCGTCATCACAAACCGGCGGATTCGACGGGCGCCAGAGCTCACTCGCTGTAACGTCGATTGGGTGCGTACCGAACGAAACCTCACCCGTCTGGACCGGGTGTTCGCGAGGCTGGACCGTGAGCCGGAACGGCCGGCCCACATCGACGTGCCGAGAATGAGCCGGCACAGGGTCGCTCTTCTCGCCGCGACCCTGGCCTTCTATGTGGCGATCGTCTGGGCCGTGGTCATCACCTCGTGGCTGGTCCGGCTCGACTGGCAGGTCATGTTCTTCCGGCCGTACCAGCAGTGGTCGGAGATCCACGCATTCGTCGACTACTACGTGGTGCTCGGCCAGCGCGGCCCCACCGCGGTGATGATCGCGGCCTGGCTGGGCTGGCGCTCCTGGCGCCAGCACACGCTGCGGCCGCTGCTCACGCTCGGCGTCTCGCTGCTGCTGCTGAACCTCTCGGTCGGCGCCGCCAAGATCGGCATGGGCCGCCTCGGACCGCACTACGCGACCCAGGTCGGCTCGAACGAGATGTGGCTCGGCGGCGATATATTTCCCAGCGGCCACACCGCCAACGCCGTGGTGACCTGGGGAATCCTGGCCTACATGGCCTCCACCCCGAGAGCCCGCCGCTGGCTGTCCGCGCTGTCGGCGGTGACCTCGCTCGGCGTCGGCCTGTCCACCGTGTACCTCGGTACGCACTGGCTGAGCGACGTCCTGCTGGGCTGGGCCGCGGGCCTGCTGATCCTGCTCGCGCTGCCCTGGTTCGAGCCGCTGATCGCCCGCGCCGAGTCCGTCATCCTCGACCTGCGCGACCGCCGGCGGGCCGGCCGTCCCGCCACGGGGCCGGTCCCGGGTACGCCGGTCGGGGTCCCGGTGCTGCTCAAGCCGCGCGAGTCGGCCCAGGACGTCTCCCCCACGGCCCGTTCGCCCCGGGCGCCGGTCCATCTGGCGCCGGGCCCGCACACGGCCCGCTCGGAGCGCACCCCGGTCACCCCGGTCGGCAGCCGCCGGCCGCCGCACCCCGACCGGCTGGGCCGCGGCACGGCCTCCGCTCCGCGCCCGGTGACGGGCGGCTGACCGGCGAAGGACGGCGGGCCCGGTACGCACACGACGGCCCCGGCCCCTCCTGGTGAGGGGCCGGGGCCGTCGTCCGCCGTCTCAGCCCTTCCAGGCCCTGGTCACCAGGCCGTCACGCACCTCGAAGTTCAGGCGGCCGCTCATGAACTCCATGGTGATGATCGCGCCCGGTGGCAGGGACCGGACGGTGGACCAGCCCCGTTCGCGGGCGAGCCGCTCGGCGCGGTCGGCGGCCAGGCCGAGATAGCTCTCCGGCTGGTCCCGGGGTTCTGCGGAAGGTGTCGGAATCGGTGCCATGCGGCCACGCTAGGCCCTCGGCGGCGGTGGCGGCCAGAGGGGTGGCCACCTCGGCCACTCGCCGTACTCATCCCCCTCCGGTCACGCTTCTGTCACAGGATCACGACACGCGTTTCGGCCCAACCGCATCACACGTTCGAGCGGTTCCGTACGCCTTTCGCGGGCATTCGAACGTAATTCCCGCGTGTCGTGCCGGCTCTCCGAAAAGGCCGTCGGAAAGTTCCCGGGTAACTCTCCCCGGACCTCTTTCCCCACGCGATTCCGCGCGGCTCCGGAAGGGCCGAAACCGCACAGGAATTGCCTCGTCGCTCCACAGCGACCGCGTACGCCCCCCTGTCGGAGGCAGGGCCGCGCGAGCATCATGGCGTGGGCTCGCGGGCACGCGCGGCGCGGGCTTCGACGGGCCGGGGCAGGCGAGCGAAGGGGCGAGCGAGCGATGGCCACTGAGACCGTGCGGACGCCGGTACGACCCGTGCACACCAAGCACAAGGGCCGGGCGGTCGTCGACTGGCTGACCACCACCGACCACAAGAGGATCGGGCATCTCTACCTGATCACGTCGTTCGCGTTCTTCCTGCTCGGCGGTCTGATGGCGTTGCTGATGCGGGCCGAGCTGGCCCGGCCCGGACTCCAGCTCATCGACAACCAGGAGTTCAACCAGCTGTTCACGCTGCACGGCACGATCATGCTGCTGCTCTTCGCGACCCCGGCGTTCGCGGGCTTCGCCAACGAGCTGATGCCGCTCCAGATCGGGGCGCCCGACGTCGCCTTCCCCAGGCTGAACATGCTGTCCTACTGGCTCTACCTGTTCGGCGGGCTGATCGTGATCAGCTCGCTGTTCGTGCCGTCCGGGCCGGCCGACTTCGGCTGGTTCGCCTACGCGCCGCTCAACAGCCTGGAGCGCTCACCGGGCATCGGCGGCGATCTGTGGATCATGGGGCTCGCGCTCTCCGGGTTCGGCACGATCCTCGGCGCGGTCAACTTCGTCACCACGATCATCGGGATGCGCGCGCCGGGCATGACGATGTTCCGGATGCCGGTCTTCGTCTGGAACACGCTGTTCACGTCGATCCTGATCCTGATGGCGTTCCCGGTGCTGGCGGCGGCGCTGCTGTGCCTGGAGGCCGACCGGCGCTTCGGCTCGCAGATCTTCGCGCCCGCCAGCGGCGGCGCGCTGCTGTGGCAGCACCTGTTCTGGTTCTTCGGCCACCCCGAGGTGTACATCATCGCGCTGCCGTTCTTCGGGATCGTCAGCGAGATCATCCCCGTCTTCTCGCGCAAGCCGATGTTCGGCTACCTGACGCTGATCGGGGCGACGATGGCGATCACCGGCCTGTCGGTGGTGGTGTGGGCGCACCACATGTTCGCCACCGGCGCGGTGTTGCTGCCGTTCTTCTCGTTCATGAGCTTCCTGATCGCGGTGCCGACCGGGGTGAAGTTCTTCAACTGGACCGGCACCATGCTCAAGGGCTCGCTCTCCTTCGAGACCCCGATGCTGTGGTCGGTGGGCTTCCTGGTGACGTTCCTGTTCGGCGGTCTGACCGGGGTGATCCTGGCCTCGCCGCCGATGGACTTCCACGTCACGGACTCCTACTTCGTGGTCGCGCACTTCCACTACGTCGTCTTCGGCACCGTCGTCTTCGCGATCTTCGCCGGGTTCTCCTTCTGGTGGCCGAAGTTCACCGGCCGGATGCTCGACGAGCGGCTCGGCAAGATCCAGTTCTGGACGCTGTTCGTCGGTTTCCACACCACGTTCCTGGTGCAGCACTGGCTGGGCGCGGAGGGGATGCCGCGCCGCTACGCCGACTACCTGGCCGCGGACGGCTTCACGGCGCTGAACACGGTCTCGACGATCGGCGCGTTCCTGCTCGGCATCTCGACGCTGCCGTTCCTCTACAACGTCTGGAAGACGGCGAAGTACGGCGAGAAGGTCGAGGTCGACGACCCCTGGGGGTACGGGCGTTCGCTGGAGTGGGCGACGTCCTGCCCGCCGCCGCGGCACAACTTCACCACTCTGCCCCGGATCCGCTCGGAGTCCCCGGCGTTCGACCTGCACCATCCCACGTTCGCGGCGCTCGCTCCAGAGCCCGGGTCAGCCGGTCCCGAGCGGTCCTGATGGCGTCGGTGAGCTCGACGGGCTCCAGCACCTCGAACTCCAGGCCCAGCAGCATCACATGGATCACCATCACGTCCAGGTTGCCCGCCCCGGTGCGCAGCAGACAGCTCCGCGGCCCCTCCGGCTCCAGCACCCCGGCGGAGGGCGAGATGTGCTCGGCGGCCTCCCGCAGCGGGACCAGCAGCCGCACCAGCGCCTGGGTGGCGTAGGCGCGGGTGGAGACGCCCTGGGAGACGTAGGCGGCGAGGTCGTCGGCGGGCGGGCGGCGGGGGGTGAAGCGGGGGCCGTGGGGCGGGCGGGGCGTGATGCGGTCGACGCGGAAGATGCGCCAGTCGTCCCGGTCCAGGTCCCAGGCGACCAGGTACCAGCGCCGCTCGGTGCAGACCAGGCGGTGCGGCTCGGCCCTGCGGCGGGTGAGCGTGCCGTCGTGCCCCCGGTATTCGAAGCGCAGCGCCTCCGCGTCCCGGCACAGATGGGCCAGTTCGGTGAGGACTCCGGGGTCGACCGCGGAGGGCAGGCTGCGCAGCATCGGCACGGTGAAGGCGTTCAGGGCGCTGACGCGGCGGCGCAGACGGTTGGGCAGGACCTGTTCCAGTTTGGTGAGCGCGCGCACCGAGGTCTCCCCGATGCCCTCGATGCCCTGTCCCGCGGCGGTGCGCAGGCCGACGGCGACGGCGACCGCCTCGTCGTCGTCCAGCAGCAGCGGCGGCAGTTCGGCGCCGGCGCCGAGCTGGTACCCGCCGCCCGAGCCGGGGCTGGCGTTGACGGGGTAGCCCAGTTCGCGCAGCCGGTCCACGTCACGGCGCACGGTGCGCGCGGTGACACCGAGACGCTCGGCGAGTTGGGCGCCGGACCAGTCCCGGTGGGTCTGGAGAAGCGAGAGCAGGCGCAGCAGTCGTGCCGAGGTCTCCAACATGGCGCCGAGTCTGCCAGCGCTATCGGACAGTTACGGTCCGCAATGCTCAACTCATGAACATCTGGGCGTTGAATATGGACACCTGGCCCTCACTCGGGTTCGTGTCGGCTCGTCCGTCTCACGGCGTGTAGGACAGCTGCGGCACCACGAAACAGGTGCGGTCCATGTCGCCCTGCGACACCCAGCCCCGGCCGTCCTGCCAGCGGGCCACCGACAGACACGCCCGGCGGGTGGCGGGCGGTTCGGGCAGGTGCGCGAAGCGGACCGGGAGCAGCAGCCCGCCCGCGGTGAAGTCCTGGCCACGGCTCATCCGGTCGTCCACGCACGCGCGCGTGACGCCGGCCGCCGCGCAGGCGCGGGCCGCCTCGGTGAACCAGCGGGCGGCCGCCCACCCCTCCAGCTGCCACTGCGAGTGCGTCTCGAGACCCTCGGTGGCGTCCCGGAACTCCCGTACCGCGGCATTGCCGGTGTCCTCGAAGTTGCGGCTGGACCCCGTCGCCCACAGGGCGTTGCGGCAGTACGGCGCGTCCTCGTAGTCGTCGGCGACGGTGGACGTCCAGTTCTGTACGTTCGTCACCTTCGCGGTGAGGCGGACACCGGCGTCGTCCAGGGCCGCGCACAGCCGGGCGTTGCCGTGGCTGTCGATGGCGTCGAAGACCAGGTCGGCGCCCCGGTCCTTCAGATCCGCCGCGACGGCGCGGAAGTTGGGCAGCGCGAAGTCCACCTGCTCGGTGATCACCTCGTACCCCTCGGCCCTGAGTCCCCGCTCGACGAGCCGGGCGTAGGCGGCGGACGCGGACTGGTTGTAGGAGACGACGGCGGCCGTGCGGGCGCCGTGCTCGCGCTTGAAGTAGCGGTAGACCTCGGTGCCGCCGTACAGCTTCCCGTCCCAGCCGACGGTGCCGCGGCGGGGCGCGAGGCTGCCGTAGACGCCGTACAGGTGGGGCCAGGTGTCGTAGGCGGCGCCGATGGGCTGGCCGCCGATGTCGGGCACGCGCGCGCGGGAGACCCGGGAGGCGCCCGCGTAGTCGAGGGCGGTGGTGGCGACCAGCGCGACGACCTTGTCCTCGTCGATCAGCCGGTGCACGCACTCGTTGTTGCCGACGCCGCTGCCGCCGTCGTCGCACAGCCGCACCTCGACGGGCCGCCCGCCGATGCCGCCGCGCGCGTTGAGGTGCTCGAAGTACGCCTTCGCGCCGTCGCGCGGGCCGGTGAAGGCGTTGCCGCCGACCGGGCTGGTCGCGCTGGTGATGATGCCGACCCGGATCGGCCCGGCGTCCGGGTCGGCGGACGTACGGGTTCCGCCCTCGAAGTCGCTCTCCGGCAGGCGGCTGCCGCAGGCCGCGCTCAGCACCACCAGCAGCAGCGCGGCCAGCGCCTCAGCAGCCCGGGACCGGCGAGGCCGAGCCATTGCCGCTCAGTTGCACCAGCGCGCACAGCGTCCTGGCGGAGACCTTCCAGGTGCCGTCCTGCTCGACGGCCGTCCCGGCGGCGTCGGGCAGGGCGGTGGCGCCGTTCAGGGTGAGCGTGTACGTCACGTCCGCGCCGGTGGGCGAGGTGAAGGCGACCTCGGTGACCTGGGCCTCGACCTGTCCGCCGCGCTCGTCGCCGCTGAACGCCCTCAGCACCGGCGCCATCTCCTCGCCGTTCTCCAGGACGGTCTGCTTGTCGTCGAGGGAGGTACCGGGGTCGAAGAACTTCTGCCAGTTCTGCTTGATCTCCTGCTCGGCCGCCCCGGCGTCGGCCGGCGCGGTCGCGGCGGGGGCGCTGGCCGTGCGTTCCACGGAGGGGGTGGGCGGGGTCGCGTCGCCGCCGCCCTCGTCGTCGCTGCAGGCCGCGAGGGCCGGGGCCAGCAGAAGCAGCAGGGCCGCCGCCAGGGCGGTGCCGCGGCCCGCGTTGCGCCGACTGAGGTCGCTCCCGAGAACCATCTGGCTCACCACCGGGTGTCGGTCCGGGCCGGGTGCGCCCGGTGCTTTCAGGGTCAGCTCACAAGGGGCATAGTGCAAGCCATCGGCTGACATGGACAGACATATGACGTGTGAAGCCAGAGGAGCCAGCGATGCGGACACCCCGACCGCGTGACAAGCAGCCCGTCCTGTGGGCCGGCTGGGCCGCCCTCGCCGCGGGCGCGGTGCTCTGCGTCCTGGGCTGGTACGGCGTCTCCGGCGAGCGGTTCGCCGAGCGGCAGCTGCCCTACCTCGCCTCCTGCACGGTGCCCGGCGCGGCGCTGATCGTGGCCGGCACGGTCCTCCTCGCGCGCGGTCGTGACGCGCTCACCGCGGCCCGTGTCGACGAGATGTACGGGCTGCTCGTCGCGGCCGGTCCGGACGACTCCGAGCCGCCCGGGCGGCCCGCGCCGCCGCTCGCGGTCAGCGGGGACCTGCTGATGGTGCCGGGCGGCACGCTGTGGCACCGGGCCGACTGTCCGCTGGTGGCGGGCAAGGCGGAGGCGGTGCCGGTGGACGCCGGGCTGGTGCGGGGCGGCGGACTCGGCCCGTGCCCGATCTGTGAGCCGGACGAAGCGGACGACTGATGTCCGGCCTGACGTACGACCTCACCCTGGCCGGTCTCTCGGTCGGCGCCGCCGCCGCGCTCACCGGGATCGGCCTGGTCGTGACGTACCGGGCCACCGGGGTGCTGAACTTCGCGCACGGCGCCGTCGCCATGGTCTGCGCCTACGCGCTGCGGCAGTGCGTGGTCGAGTGGGGCTGGCCGCTGTGGGCGGGGACCGCCGTCACCCTGCTGGTCCTGGCGCCCGCCGTCGGCGTGGCCCTGGAACGGTTCGTCTTCCGCCCGCTGTCGGTCCTCGGCGGTGATCCGGCCCGGACGCTGGTCGCGTCGATCGGCGTGTTCGTCCTGCTGGTGGGCGGGGCCGCGCTGCTGTGGGGGCAGGGGGCCCGGGACGACGCGCCCGAGGTACTGGGGTCGGCCGACCCGTGGGGGCAGCTCGCGGTGGTCCTCGCGCTCGCCTGCACCGTCGGGGCGGTCGTCCGGTGGACCCGGTTCGGGCGGGAGCTGCGGGCCGTGGTGGACGACCGGCGACTCGCCGTGCTCGGCGGGGTGGACGCGGACCGGGTCGCCTCGGCCGGCTGGGCGTTCGGCTCGTTCACGGCCGGTCTGACCGGGGTGCTGCTCGCGCCGTACGTGCGCCTCGACCCCTACGGGCTGCCGCTGCTGGTGATGGAGGTCGTGGCGGTGGCGGTGGCGGCCCGGATGCGGAGCCTGCCGGTCGCCGTGCTCACCGCGCTCGGCATCGGCGTGGCCCAGGCCCAGTTGACGCGGCTGCACCCCTCGGGCTGGGGCGAGCCGCTGCTCCAGGCGGTCGGGGCGAACCTGTTCGTGGTGGCCCTGCTGATCGCCGCGCTGGCCCTGCCGCGCGTCGGCGCGCGGGACGCCCTGCCGCGCACGGCCACCGCACGCGTGCCGACCCCTCCGGGGGCGTGGATCGTGGCGCTGGTGCTGTTCCTGCTGCCCCTCGGCTTCGCCGGGCGCGACCTGCACACCTCGGTCCAGGTCCCGGCGCTGGGCGTGGTGCTGCTGTCCCTGGTCGTGGTCACCGGCCGGGGCGGCCAGATCTCCCTCGGCCAGGCCGCCTACGCGGGCCTCGGCGCCCTGTTCACGGCGCTGCTGGCGGCGGGCCGCTTCCCGGGGCTGCCCCGGCTGCCGGAGCTGGCCGCGCTGGCGCTGGCGGTGCTCCTGGTGGCGCCGCTGGGCCTGCTGACCGGCTGGCCCGCGATCAGCCGCCGCGGCCTGGCGCTGGCGCTGGCGACGTTCGCGGTGGGCGTCGGCGTGAGCCGCTTCGTCTTCGCCCAGCCGTACGCGACATCGGGTCTGGCGCTGGGCCGCCCCGCGGGCTTCGAGGGCGACCGCGCCTACTACGTCCTGGAGTTGCTCCTGCTGGCCGCGGCCCTGCTGGCGACCCGCACCCTGCGCACCGGCCGGACGGGCCGCGCCCTGGCGGCGATGCGGGACCACGAGGCGGGCGCCTCGGCCGCCGGGGTGCGGGTGCCGTCGCTGAAGCTGCTGGCGTTCGTCGCGGGCGCCGCGCTGGCCGCGCTGGGCGGCGGCATGCTCGGCATGGGCCTGCGGGCCTTCGAACCCGGCGCCTTCGACCCCGTGCGCGGCCTGCTGTGGTTCGCGGCCGTCGTGGTGCTCGGCGCCGACAGCACCCTGGGCGCCCTCGCGGCGGCGGCCCTGCTGGTGGGTCTGGACGCGGGCGCGCGGGGCGGTGTGGCGGCGGCCCTGATCGGCGTACTGGCGGTGCTGGTGGGACGGTTCCCCGGGGGCCCGCACGAGGCGCTGCGCGACCTGACGGCCCGGCTCCGCCCGAGCCCCGGCTCCCGCCTGACGCCACACGGCGAGACGGTACGGGCGCGGCTCACGGAGGCCCGCACGGGGGCCGCCGACACGCCTGCCGGAACCGAAGCCGGAGCCGCGGGTCGGCGAACAGCCCGCGGCAAGGAGGTGCGCGCACAGCTGCGCGCACGGCTCGCGGGAGCCCGCACGGCGGCCACCGGGACTTCGCCCGGAGCCGGAGACCGAGGTGCGGCACCCGACGAGGGGGTACGCACGGGAGCGCGCACACCAGCCGCCGGAACACCTGCCGGAGCCGAGAGCCGGGGAACAGCCCGGGGGGAGACGGCGCGCCCGAGGCTCGCGGAGGCCCGCACGGGGGCCGCCGGCACGCCTGCCGGAACCGAAGCCGGAGCCGCGGGTCGGCGAACAGCCCGCGGCAAGGAGGTGCGCGCACGGCTGCGCTCGCGGCTCGCGGCATACCGCACGGCGCCTGCCGGCCTTTCAGCCGATGCCGGACACCGACAGCCGGCACCCGACGAGGAGGCACGCGCGCGGCGCCCAGGATCCCCGCCACCGGCCACCGGGACTTCGGCCGACGCCGGAGGCCGACGGGCGGCACCCGACGAGGGCGTACGCGCGGGAGCCCGCACACCGGCCACCGGAACACCCGCAGGGGCCAAAGACCGGCCGACGGCACGCGAACGCCTGCGCGCACGGCTCACAGGGGTTCGCACACCGGCCCCAGGACCGGCCGCCGAAGACGCAGGGCGGGCAGCTCGCCACCCCGGTCGGCCGGGGCAGGCTCGACCGGGCCCGCACGACGCCGACGGGCCCGTACGACCGGCCGGCCCCACCGGACCCACTGGACCCGCCGCCCCTGCCAGCCCCACCAGACCCGCCGCCCCCGCCCGGCGCCCCTCGACCGCACACCCCCCGCTCCTGACCACCCGCGGCCTCAAGGCGTCCTACGACGGCTTCCGGGCCCTGGACGGCGTCGACCTGGAGGTGCACCCCGGCCGGATCACCGCGGTCGTCGGCCCCAACGGCGCCGGGAAGAGCACCCTGTTCCACTGCCTGGCCGGCACCCTGCGCCCCTCCGAGGGCCAGGTCCGCTACGGCGCCCGGGACATCACCCGGCTGCCCGCGCACACCCGTACCCGGCTCGGCGTCGGGCGGACCTTCCAGCAGCTGGCCGTCTTCCCGTCCCTGACCGTGGCCGAGAACGTCCGGGTGGGTGCGGAACAGGGCCATGTCGACGACCCGGCCGCCGTGGACCGCGCCCTGCGCCTCATGGGCCTGGACGGCCCGGTGCGCGAGGCACCCGCCGCGGACCTGCCCACCGGCACCCTCCGCCGGGTCGAGCTGGCGCGCGCCCTCGCGGGCGGCCCCCGGGTGCTGCTGCTGGACGAACCGGCCGCCGGTCTCGACACCGCCGAGGTCACCGCGCTGGCCCGGGTCCTGATGGCGCTCGCCGCCGACGGCACCGCCCTGCTGGTGGTGGAGCACGACCTGGACCTCGTCGCCGACCTCGCGGACGTCGTCCACGTCATGGCGGCCGGCCGCGTCGTCGCCTCCGGTCCCCCGGGCCGGGTCCTCGACACGCTCGCGGCCCGGGAGACCCCCGCATGACGCTCTCCCTGCGCCGCGCGCGCGTGCGCTACGGCCCCCTCGAAGCCCTGCACGGCGTCACCCTCGCCGCGCCGGGGCCGGGCCTGACCGTCCTGCTCGGCCGCAACGGATCGGGCCGTACGACCGTACTGCGCGCACTGGCCGGAACCGTCGGCCTGACCGCGGGGGCGGTGGTGTGGGACGGCGTCGACATGACCGGTGTCCCCGCCCACGAACGCGCCCGCCGTGGGCTGTGCCTGGTCCCGGACCGCCGGGCCGTCTTCGGCTCGCTGACCGTCCGCGAGAACCTCGAACTCACCGCCTCCGCCCCCGGCCCCGCCCTGGACGCCTACCCGCGCCTGGAGAGGCTGCTCGACCGCCGGGCCGGCACCCTCTCCGGCGGCGAGCAGCGCATGCTCGCCCTGTCCCGGGCGCTGCTGGGCCGCCCGCGCGCGGTGCTCGTGGACGAGCCGGCGCAGGGCATGTCCCCCGCGGTGGCGGCCCGCACCTACGAACTCCTCGCCGGCCTGGACGCCTGCGTGGTCCTGGCCGAGCAGCGGCTGCCGCCCGTCCTGCGCGACCGGCCCGCGCTGGTGTACGAACTGCGCCGCGGCTCGGTCGTGTTCGCGGGCGAGGCGGCGGAGTGGGGGCGCTCCCCGGCCGACGGAGCCGCGTAGACCTACGGCAGGAGGAGCAGCACCTCGGTCCGCAGCCGGTCCGGATCGCCGCCGATCGTCTTCTTGTTGAGCTTGTACAGGGCCTGCCAGCCGCCCTTGACCCGGTACTTGCGGGCGATCGCGGAGAGGGTGTCCCCGCTCTTGACCGTGTGCATGCGGCCCTTGAGCCCGTACCGCTTGGAACAGACGGGCCAGGCCCCCCAGCCCTGCACGGCCAGGACCTTCTGGGCGACGGCGATCTGCTCGGCGCGGGTGGCGAGATCGGCGCGCGGGGCGTACTTCAGGCCGCCGAACTCCTTCCAGGTGGGCTGCCAGAACTGGAGTCCGCCGTAGTAGCCGTTGCCGGTGTTGATGTGCCAGTTCCCGCTGCTCTCGCACTCGGCGATACAGCCCCAGGGCCACTGGTCGGCGGCGCAGGCGGGGAGCCGGGCCGCGTCCGGGATCCGGGGGGTCGCCGCAGGGGGCACGGCGTGGGCGGCCGCGGGGTCGACGGCGGTGAGCAGGACGGCCGCGAGGGCGAGGGTGATCGTCGTGCGGTACATCGGCCCACGCTAAGCAGGGGCGCGCGCGGGGGCGGTCCCGGCGCGTCGGTGGGCCGAGGGGCCCCACCCGGTCGGCGGACCGACGGACGGGGCCCCGGTGCCCGGCGAGCGGGCGCCGCTCAGACGTCGAGGCGCTGTCCGGGCACGATCACATCGGGATCGCCGCCGATGACGGCCTTGTTGGCGGCGTACAGGCGCTGCCAGGTGGTGCCGTGGCGGGCGGCGACGGCACTGAGGGTGTCGCCCTGGCGTACGACGTGGTCGCCGCGGGAGGAGCCGCGGTCGGTGCGGTCCGGGGCCCGCTCGGGGGCCTTCGCCGCCGGTGCCGCCTGTGCCGTCGCCGGTGCGGTGGCGGGAGCGGGGCCGTGCGCCCCGGCGCGCGCCGAGCAGGTGGGCCAGGCGCCCCAGCCCTGGGCGCGCTGCACCTTGGCGGCCACCGCGATCTGCTGGTCCTTGCTCGCCCGGTCGGCGGTGGCCGCGTAGGCGGTGCCGCCGTAGGCCCGCCAGGTGCTCGCGGAGAACTGGAGTCCGCCGTAGTAGCCGTTGCCGGTGTTGATGTGCCAGTCGCCGCCGCTCTCGCACCGGGCGATGCGGTCCCACACTCCGCCGTCCGCCGCGGCGGCGTTGCCGCCGGCGGCCAGCAGCCCGAGCGGGGCGAGCAGGGCCGCCCCGGCGAGGACCGCCGTCGTACGCGCCCTACGGGCGGTGTCGCGCGTGGTGTCGGCGTGTCCGGAACATTCGGCCATGGAGTTCCCTCCCGACTGACCCGGGGTCCCCGGGGCCGGGCGCGCTCCGCGCACTGGGTCGCGGTCGTCGCGTTCGGCCCCCTCCGCCGGCGGGGATGGTGCTGTGAGCCTTGCGGTGGTGCGGTCGGCGGACGTGCCCGGGCGGTGCGCTGTGCACCCGGCGGAGGAATGTAGGGAGAACGGGCGCCCGGTATCAACCAACTCCTTGTCATTCCTGGCCAGTTCGCCGTTACCGCGGGTATCGGCGATTTCCGGCCACCCACTTCATGTCCCGATATGCGGATATGTCGACCAGCAGCCTCGCCGATCTGTGACTCACTTCACCGGACCAACCGCCTTGACCTGTCAACTACTTGACCAGGAGTGCCCGATTCCGTGCCCGAGGTGACCGAACGCGACGGTCGGTTCGATTCCGTTCGTCCTGGCGCGTGACTCCCGCCACAGATCACCCGTTGTCTCTGCATGAGCCCGGGACCCACCCCGGATCACGGGCCGGGGGCCACCCGGCCGCGCCACACACCACATCCCGAGGGAGCCACCCGTGCCGCGCATGCTCGACGTCAGCGACGAGGTACGTGCCGAGATCGGCGACGAAGAAGCCGACCGGCTGCTCGCCGGAGACAACGCCCCCGGCAGCTACGACTGCACCTCCTGTCGCACCCAGGGCGACTCCGAACAGGAGCGCACCAGCACCGTTCTGTTCATCGGGGACGAGACCGCCGTCCTCGCCTTCGCCCACGCCACCTGCCTGCCCTCGCAGGTCGTCCAGGTCACCGAGGAGCAGCTCCAGGGAGCGGTGCGGTCCATCACCGGCGACTCCCCCGACCTGGAGCCGGACCGGGCGGCGCCCGAGCAGGCCGTGCTCGGCGTGACCAGCGGACTGATCCTGATCGCCGGGGAGTTGCACCCGGCGCTGGTGGTGGAGCCGACCGGGCCCATCGTCCGCCCCGGCTCCACCGACATCGGCGACGACTTCCTGCCGCTGCTGATCGAGCAGGGGTTCATGCCGATGACGCAGATCGAGTCGGTGCCGCCCGTGCTGCACGGCTGGTCCGTCCTGCTGGCCATGGGGCAGCTGCACGCGGTGCTCCAGCCGGGCCCGGGCGGCGGCCAGCCGGTCGCCTGGTGGCAGGCCCACCAGCCGTTGCAGGTCACCGAGGGGTGGCGGGCCGCCGCCAACAAGCACCAGCAGGTGCTGCTGTTCGCGGCGCCGGTGGGCTCCATCGGCCGTCAGCCGCGGGAGGACCTGCTGCGGGACGCGCTCGACAAGGCCGCGGCCAACGGCAAGCTGGTGGCCTCGGCACTGCCGCTCGCCGGCACCTGAGCCGACACCCGGGCGGGCACGGGGCCGGCACCCGAGCCGGCACCCGGCCAGGCATCCGAGCGAGCACCCGACCGACCGCCGGGAGGGGACTGCGCGACGGACGGCGACCGCGAATCGCCGGTGTTTTCCGCGCAGTTCCCCGCACCCCGAGTACGTCTCACGACCGCATCCCTTGCAGGGGCCCGTCGTTTGGACATACGTGCACGCATACGATGCTTCTCCGTCGGCAACGCCGATCTACGACGCGCTCTACGCCGAGTACGTCAAATCCTTCCGCACTCTGCCGGGCGACCGCAGCGGCGAGGAGGACCTGGGCTTCACCGCCTTCGGGAACATCCCGCACAGTACGGGCTCGTACGGCGGCCACCGGCCGGGGTCCTTCTCCAGCTTGTACAGCGCCTACAGCGCGGGCGCGCACAGCGCCCGGCAGTCGCAGTGGCAGCGGGTCGGGCACATCGGGCCGCAGGGCACCGGCAGCACGGCGCTCCAGCCCGTTCCGCGCAAGAGCCTCTGAGGCGACGGGAAGAGGGCGGTCCCCCCGTCGGGGGACCGCCCTCTTCCCGTGCCCTCGGGGCTACTTCTTCCGCCCGCGCTTCTCGCGGACCCGCACCGAGATGTGGATCGGGGTCCCCTCGAAGCCGAACTCCTCACGCAGCCGGCGCTCGATGAAGCGGCGGTAGCCGGCCTCGATGAAGCCGGAGGCGAAGAGCACGAACCGCGGCGGCTTGGTGCCGGCCTGGGTGCCGAACAGGATGCGCGGCTGCTTGCCGCCCCGGATCGGGTGCGGGTGCGCGGCGACCAGCTCGCCCAGGAAGGCGTTGAGGCGCCCGGTGGGCACCCGGGTCTCCCAGCCGGCCAGGGCCGTCTCGATCGCCGGGACCAGCTTCTCCATGTGCCGGCCGGTGCGCGCCGACACGTTCACCCGGGGCGCCCAGGCGATCTGGGCCAGCTCGGTCTCGATCTCCCGCTCCAGGTAGTAGCGGCGCTCCTCGTCGAGGGTGTCCCACTTGTTGAAGGCGACGACCATCGCGCGCCCGGCCTCGACGGCCATCGTCACGATGCGCTGGTCCTGGACGGAGATGTTCTCGGAGGCGTCGATCAGGACGACCGCCACCTCCGCCTTCTCCACCGCGGCGGCGGTGCGCAGCGAGGCGTAGTAGTCGGCGCCCTGCTGGAGGTGGACCCGCTTGCGGATACCCGCGGTGTCGACGAACTTCCAGGTGACACCGCCGAGTTCGATCAGCTCGTCGACCGGGTCCCGGGTGGTGCCGGCGAGCGAGTCGACGACCACGCGCTCCTCGCCCGCCACCTTGTTCAGCAGCGAGGACTTGCCGACGTTGGGGCGGCCGATCAGCGCGATGCGCCGGGGACCGCCGACCGCGGTGCCGAAGGACTGCTCGGGCGCGTCGGGCAGCACGTCGAGCACGGCGTCCAGCATGTCGCCGGTGCCGCGGCCGTGCAGGGCCGAGACCGGGTGCGGTTCGCCGAGCCCGAGGGACCACAGGTAGGAGGCGTCCGCCTCACCGCTCGGCCCGTCGACCTTGTTGGCGCACAGCACGACGGGCTTGCCGGCCTTGCGCAGCAGGCGTACGACCGCCTCGTCGGTGTCGGTCGCGCCGACCTTGGCGTCGACGACGAAGACGACGGCGTCGGCGGCCTCGATGGCGTACTCGGCCTGGGCGGCCACGGAGGCGTCGATACCGAGGACGTCCTGCTCCCAGCCGCCGGTGTCGACGACCTTGAAGCGGCGCCCGGCCCACTCGGCCTCGTAGGTCACCCGGTCGCGGGTGACGCCGGGCTTGTCCTCGACGACGGCCTCGCGGCGCCCGATGATGCGGTTGACGAGCGTCGACTTGCCGACGTTCGGGCGGCCGACGACGGCCAGCACCGGGAGCGGGCCGTGGCCCGCCGCCTCGATGGCGCCCTCGACGTCCTCGACGTCGAAGCCCTCTTCCGCGGCGAGCTCCATGAACTCCGCGTACTCGGCGTCGCCAAGTGCCCCGTGGTCGTGCGCCTCGCCCGCGCCCTCGGAGTGGATCTGGTCGTTCATGAAGTCCGTACCTCGTTCAGTGTGGTGATCGGTGGACCGCCCGATCCGGGTGATCCACTACTCAAGTGTGGCCTAGCGCCCGGTGAGCCGCCTGGCGTTGACCAGGTGCTCGGTGAGCTGCTTCTGGATGCGCTCGGTGGCCTCGTCCAGTGCCGTGCGGGTGCGCCGTCCGCTGCCGTCGCCCGCCTCGAACGGGTCGCCGAAGACGACGTCGACGCGGCTGCGCAGCGCGGGCAGTGCCCTGACCAGCCGGCCGGGGCGTTCGGTGCTGCCCAGGACGGCGACCGGGACGATCGGCGCGCCGCTGCGCACGGCGAAGTAGGCCAGCCCCGCGCGCAGGGAGGCGAAGTCGCCCTCGCCCCGGGTGCCCTCGGGGAATATCCCGAGGACGCCGCCGTTCTCCAGGACGCCGAGGGCCCGGGTGATGGCGGTGCGGTCGGTGGTCGCGCGGTCCACCTTCAGCTGGCCGATGCCGGTCAGGAAGGGGTCGAGCGGGCCGATGAACGCTTCCTTCTTGATCAGGAAGTGCGTCGGCCGGGGTGCCACGCCCATGACCATGGGGCCGTCGATGTTGTGGGAGTGGTTGACGGCGAGGATCGCCGGGCCGGAGGCCGGCATCCTCCAGGCGCCGAGCACCCGCGGCCGCCACAGCCCGTACATCAGACCGACGCCGATACGCCGGCCGACCTCGGCGCCCCGTGGGGACGGCAGCTCGGTCACTTCGCCGCCCGCTTCTCCTCGACGAGGGTCACGACGCATTCGATGACCTGCGCGAGGGTGAGCGCGGTGGTGTCGACCTCCACCGCGTCGCCGGCCTTGGCCAGCGGGGAGGTCTTGCGGCTGGAGTCGGCCGCGTCCCGCTTGATCAGGGCCTCGCGGGTGGCGGCGACGTCGGCGCCCTTGAGCTCACCGCTGCGGCGGGCCGCGCGGGCCTCCGCCGAGGCGGTGAGGAAGATCTTCAGGTCGGCGTCGGGCAGCACGGTGGTCCCGATGTCCCGGCCCTCGACGACGATGCCGACCTCGGCGCCGGCCGCGATCGAGCGCTGGAGCCCGGTGATCCGGGACCGCACCTCGGGCACCGCGCTGACCGCGCTGACCTGGGAGGTGACCTCCTGGGTGCGGATCGGGGCGGCGACGTCGATGCCGTCGACGGTGATCGTCGGCTTCTCCGGGTCGGTGCCCGAGACGATGTCGGGCTTGCCGGCGGCGGCCGCGATGGCGTCCGGGTCGTCGACGTCGATGCCGTTGGTCACCATCCACCAGGTGATCGCCCGGTACTGGGCGCCGGTGTCGAGGTAGCTCAGGCCGAGCTGGGCGGCGACGGCCTTCGACGTGCTCGACTTGCCCGTGCCGGAGGGGCCGTCGATGGCGACAATCACGGGCTGGGCGGCGCCGTTTTCCACGGGGGGACACCTTCCTGGTGCTGTGTGGCGGGGTGCGGGGGCGCGATGGTGCCCCGCACCAGGTTACCGGGCGCCCGTCACTCGTCCGGACGCCGACCGCCGACGGCCCCCGCGGCGGCGGGGCCTCACTGGCGGATCGACCAGCCCCGCTCCCGCAGCGCGGCCGTCAGCACGGGCACCGCGTTCGGCTCGACCATGAGCTGCACCAGACCGGCCTGCTGGCCCGTCGCGTGCTCGATGCGGACGTCCTCGATGTTGACCCCGGCCCGGCCGGCGTCGGCGAAGATCCGGGCGAGCTGGCCGGGCTGGTCGTCGATGAGCACGGCCACGACCTCGTAGACGCGCGGCGCGGAGCCGTGCTTGCCGGGCACCCGGACCTGGCCCGCGTTGCCGCGGCGCAGGACGTCCTCGATGCCGGCGGTGCCCTCGCGGCGTTTGGCGTCGTCGGAGGACTGCAGGGCCCGCAGCGCCCGGACGGTCTCGTCGAGGTCGGCGGAGACGTCCGCGAGCAGGTCGGCGACGGGTCCCGGGTTCGCGGAGAGGATGTCGATCCACATCCGCGGGTCGGAGGCGGCGATCCGCGTCACGTCGCGGATCCCCTGCCCGCACAGCCGTACGGCGGCCTCCTCGGCGTTCTCCAGGCGTGCGGCGACCATGCTGGAGACCAGGTGCGGCATGTGGGAGACGAGGGCCACGGCCCGGTCGTGGGCGTCGGCGTCCATGACGACCGGTACGGCCCGGCAGTGCGAGACCAGCTCCAGGGCGAGGTTCAGGACCTCGGTGTCGGTGTCGCGGGTCGGCGTCAGCACCCAGGGCCGGCCCTCGAAGAGGTCCCCGCTCGCGGCGAGCGGGCCGGACTTCTCCCGGCCCGACATGGGGTGGGTGCCGAGGTACGCCGAGAGGTCCAGGCCCGTCGCCTGGAGCTCGCGGCGCGGTCCGCCCTTGACGCTCGCCACGTCGAGGTAGCCGCGGGCCACGCCGCGCCGCATGGCGTCGGCGAGCACCCCGGCCACGTGCGCGGGCGGCGCGGCGACGATCGCGAGGTCCACCGGGCCCTCGGGCGCCTCGTCCGTGCCGGCGCCGAGCGCGGCGGCGGTGCGGGCCTGCTCGGGGTCGTGGTCGGTGAGGTGGACGATCACGCCCCGGCTCACCAGGGCCAGCGCGGCGGAGGTGCCGATGAGGCCGGTGCCGATGACGAGTGCGGTTCTCACTGGGCGACGTCCTTGCGCAGGGCGGCCGCGGCACCGAGGTAGACATGGGCGACCTCGGCCCGGGGCAGGTCGGACTCGATGTGCGCGAGGACCCGGACCACGCGGGGCATGGCGCCCTCGACGTCCAGCTCCTGCGCGCAGATCAGCGGTACGTCGACGATGCCGAGCTTGCGGGCGGCGGCCGCGGGGAAGTCGCTGTGCAGATCGGGGGTGGCCGTGAACCAGATGCTGATCAGGTCGTCCGTGGTCAGGGCGTTGCGCTCCAGGACGGCGGTGAGCAGGGCTCCGACCCGCTCGTCCATGTGGCCGGCGTCGTCCACGTCGAGTTGGACGGCGCCCCGGACCGCTCGTACCGCCACGGCTTGGCTCCCTTGCTGCTGTACGGATCGACTCTGTGTGTATCCAGCCTAGTCAGCGCCCGGTGCGGGGGTGCGCGGCGCCCGTCTCCTGAGACGGGCGGCGACGGCCCGTACCGCCCGCACGTTTCGGGCGTTCACTCCCGGTTGCTTCTACTTCGTTCCTTTCGGTGCGAGGATGCTGTCCATCCGGCTGACCTCCGCCCCCGGCCCTTCCGCTTCCCCGGAGTGACGACATGACGAACGGTCCGACGCGGCGCACGATCCTCCTCGCCACCGGAGCGGCGGCGCTCCCGCCGCTCCTCGCGGCCTGTGGCGGCTCCGACGACGGCGGCTCCTCCGAGCAGACCGTCGAGACCGACGAGACCGGCACCGGGTCCGCGCAGGCGGGCGGCCAGGAGCTGACCACCACGGACGACATCCCGGTCGGCGGCGGCAAGATCTTCAAGGACCAGGAGGTCGTGGTGACCCAGCCGGAGGACGGCGAGTTCAAGGCCTTCTCCAGCATCTGCACCCATCAGCGGTGCCCGGTGGCGAGCGTCACGGACGGCACGATCAACTGCACCTGCCACGGGAGCAAGTTCTCGATCACCGACGGCGCCGTGATGAGCCCGCCGGCGACGATGCCGCTGCCCGAGAAGCGGATCACGGTGCAGGGAAACTCCATTCGCCTGGTGTGAGGTGCCGCGTACGCTCCCCGTCATGGACCCCGAGACGCTGGTACGCGACCACACGGTCTACTCCTGTGTGATGGGTTCGCGCGCCTTCGGTCTCGCGACGGACGGCAGCGACACCGACCGGCGGGGCGTCTTCCTCGCCCCCACTCCCCTGTTCTGGCGCTTCGACAAGCCGCCGACGCATGTGGAGGGCCCGGCCGAGGAGCAGTTCAGCTGGGAGCTGGAGCGCTTCTGCGAGCTGGCGCTGCGCGCGAACCCCAACATCCTGGAGTGTCTGCACTCCCCCCTCGTGGAGCACGCCGACGCCACCGGCCGCGAGCTGCTCGGCCTGCGGGACGCCTTCCTCTCCCGGCAGGCCCACGACACGTTCGCGCGGTACGCGCTCGGCCAGCACAAGAAGCTTCAGGCCGACGTCCGCAATCACGGCGCCCCGCGCTGGAAGCACGCGATGCACCTGCTGCGGCTGCTGATCAGCGCCGGCGACCTGTTGCGCACCGGCGCCCTCACGATCGACGTCGGCGACCGGCGCGAGCCGCTGCTGGCGGTCAAGCGCGGGGAGGTGCCGTGGCCGGAGGTCGAGGCGTGGATGAACCGGCTGGCCGAGGAGGCGGAGCGGGCGGCCGGGCGCAGTCCGCTGCCGGCCGAGCCGGACCGGCGGCGGGTGGAGGACTTCCTCGTCCGCGTCCGCCGCGCCTCAGCCCTCCAGCCGGACCCGTACGACGAAGTCGTGCAGGGCGTCGTGGGCGGTCGCCGCCTCGGGCAGCGCTGACGCCGTCTGCGCCTCGTCCAGAGTCGCGTGCAGGGCCGTCACGTCGGCCTCCACGCGCGCGTGGTCGACGTCGGCCGCCCCGTGCTCCTGCTCCGCCTTGGCCGCGATCAGCTCCGGCAGGTACGCGGGCGCCTCGGGCACCTGGCCGAGCAGGGTGGGCAGATGGGCCTGCACCTCGCCGGCGCGCATCAGGTGGATGCCGGTGAGCAGGACCCGGAAGGTGTAGAGCAGCGGCTTGAGCTCGTCGGTCCTGGTGAACAGCCGCCACTGGGTGGTCGCGAAGCCCCGGTAGTGGTGGGCGTGGTGGGCGGTGAGGACACCGGGGGCGAGCGCGGCCAGTTCGCGGTGCGCGTCGGTGGTGTGCACGACGAGCGGGGAGAGCAACTGCTCCAGGACGTAGCCGTTGCGACGGAGCATCAGCCGGACGAACTTGCGCAGGTCGTGGGTGACCAGGTCCATCTCGACGCCGTCCCGGTCCCACATCCGGGACCGGGTCTCGGCCGGCTCGCGCAGTCCGACGAGGTCGGCGGCGGACAGCAGGTGCACGCCCCGCAGGTCCACGTCGGAGTCCCGGGAGGGGAAGCCGTAGAGATGGGCGCCCGAGACGGTGGCGAAGAGCACCGGGTCGGGCTGCTCGGCGACGACGGGCGCGAGGTCGATGTCCAGGGCGTCGATCATCCGCTAAGCGTCCCAGAGAGAGCCGAGGGTGAGCAGGTCGGCCCGGTACTCGATGCGGTCCGCCCACTCCCGCGGCCAGGCGTCGGCTCCGAGGTACGCGCCGGCGAAGGCACCGGTGAGGCAGGCGATGGAGTCGGAGTCGCCGGAGGAGCAGGCGGCCCGCCGCAGCGCGGTGACCGGCTCGTCGACCAGGAGCAGGAAGCACAGCAGCCCGGTGGCGAGCGCCTCCTCGGCGATCCAGCCCTCCCCCGTGGCCAGGCAGGGGTCGGTCTCGACCGAGCCGGCCCGCACGGCCCGCTGGAGCCGTTCCAGGACGGCGAGGCACTCGTCCCAGCCGCGCGCGATGAAGTGCTCGGGGCTCGGGTCGTGGCTGCGGGTCCACAGGTCGCCGAGCCAGGTGTGGTGGTAGCGGGTGCGGTTGTCGTAGGCGTACGAGCGCAGCAGGCCGACCAGTCCGGTCGGCTCGGCGCCCTGGGCGAGCAGCCGTACGGCGTGCGCGGTGAGGTCGGAGGCGGCGAGGGCGGTGGGGTGGCCGTGGGTGAGCGCGGACTGCAACTGGGCGGCGCCCGCGCGCTGTTCGTCGCTCAGTCCGGGGGCGAGCCCGATCGGCGCGACGCGCATGTTGGCGCCGCAGCCCTTCGAGTCGATCTGGCTGGCGTCCTGCCAGAGGCGTCCGTCGGCCTTGAGCAGGTCGCAGGCGGTCAGACAGGTCCGGCCCGGGGCGCGGTTGTTCTCCGGGGACCGGTACCACTCGACGAACTCCTCCCGCACCGGGCGCTCCAGCCGCTTGGGCGCGAGGGTGCCACGGTCCATGGCGGTGCGCAGTCCCCTGCCGAGGGCGAGGGTCATCTGGGTGTCGTCGCTGACGAGAGCCCGCTGGGGCAGCTCCATCTCCCGCCAGGGCCCGCACTTGGCGAGGATGGAGGGCACGTCGTTGAACTCGGTGGGGAATCCCAGCGCGTCCCCGAGGGCGAGCCCGATCAGGGTTCCGGTGGCGGCGCGCTTGTTTCCGGGGGCGGTCATAGGGAGGGTCCTTCCGGGGTCGGCCTCAGCAGCGGCGGGTGGAGGGTGGCGGCGGTGCCCGCGCGGTGGAGCGCGGCGGGCTTGCCCCGGCCGCCGGTGAGCCGGCTGGCGCCGGGGACGGCCTCGACGAAGCCGGGCGTGGCAAGCACCTTGCGGCGGAAGTTGGGCCGGTCCAGGACGGTGCCCCACACGGCCTCGTAGATCTGCTGGAGCTCGCCGAGGGTGAACTCGGGCGGGCAGAAGGCGGTGGCGAGGCCGGTGTACTCCAGCTTGGCGCCGACCCGGTCGTGGGCGTCGGCGAGGATCCGGTCGTGGTCGAAGGCGAGGCCCCCGGCCCGGTCGTACGGCACCCAGCGGGCGTCCGCCGCGTCGCTGCCGCCGTGCACCTCGGGCGCGTCGGGCAGCAGGGCGGCGAAGGCGACCGAGACGACCCGCATCCGGGGGTCGCGGCCGGGCTCGCTGTAGGTCCGCAGCTGTTCCAGGTGGAGGCCGGAGACGTCCGACAGGCCGGTCTCCTCGGCGAGTTCGCGCAGGGCGGCCGTCTCGGCGGACTCGTCGGGCTGCACGAAGCCCCCGGGCAGGGCCCGCCGGCCGGCGTACGGCTCCTGTCCGCGCTCGACGAGCAGCACGTGCAGGGCGCCCTCGCGGACGGTGAGGACGGCGAGGTCGACGGTGACGGCGAAGGGTTCGTGCGCGTACTTGTCGTATCCCCGCACGACGATCACCTCCTTTATGGTCAGCATGACCAGTAGTCACTGTGACCATAAAGCGTGCGGCCCCGCCCCCGCAAGCCCCCAGCGCCTGCCTCCGCCCCTTCCGCACAAGAAGAGGCGGCCGGTACCGGGAATCCCGGTACCGG